>MFBL01000018.1 GCA_001774945.1 Candidatus Curtissbacteria bacterium RIFCSPHIGHO2_12_FULL_41_17 | reverse complement strand
GGCTCAAACTCTTCGTTAGTCTCCAGAAAATAAGCAAATAGCTTGCTATCCTCCCTTCGGTGCGGGTCTAAGGCTCGAAGTGCGCTGAGTCTAACTCGGCGAAGTGGACCCATCAGTATTTTTTATTGACTCTTGCCTTCTATAAGTGATATTTTTAACAATAAATATGTCGCCGGAATGCGATTTTTTTAGTGGAAGTAATGGTGTTAGGTGCCATAGGGTTCGTGCTCTTTCGGTAATTAAGGAGCACTTGGGTTTAAACGTTGAAGAGTTAAAGGAATTATTGCCGGTGCTTTGCCAGGAAGAAGGAGATAGTGAACGTATTATTGATTGTCCTGCATTTGCTCAGCTAATAACTGGAGATAATTCAGATTTTGCAATCCGCCAAAGGCTTTAAAGACTCCTTCTTGATTTTCCATACAAAGTTTGTATAATATGACTACTATGGACACAGCAACAGTTAATCTCTCATTACCCAAAAAATTGCTTTCTCAAATTGATCAACAGGCAAAGAAGGAATCAAGGTCAAGAAGCGAGTTTCTGAGAGAGGCGGCAAGAGTTTATTTGAAAAGAATGACCGCTTGGAATGAGATTTTCAAATATGGTCGCCAAAAGGCCAAAGAGTTAGGTATTAAAAGTGAAGAAGACGTCTACAGGATGATTCAAGATTACCGCCAAGGTAGATAATTGAAATCCGGTGTAGTTTTAGATACTAACATTTTTATTTCAGCAGTTTTGTATGGCGGTAATCCCCGCAGAATTTTAGATCTGGCAGTTTCCGAAAGAATTGAAGTTTATATTTCATTAGTTCTCCTTGACGAACTTCGTAGGGTTTTAAAGGAAAAGTTTTCTCTGAGCTCTTTTGAAGTAAGCATGGTCATAGATGAGATTAAGGATTTTGCCGAAATTATCGAACCTAAAGTTAAACTTAAGGTTATTAAAGGCGATCCTTCCGATAATCGAGTATTGGAATGTGCCTTGCAGGCCAAGGTTGACTACATTGTTTCCGGTGATAAGCATTTATTAAACCTCCGTAACTTCGGAGGGATAAAAATAGTTAATCCAGCCGAATTTTTAAAACAGACCAAACTGACTTGACACTTCGATCCATTCAACAAGTTCAGGGCCGTCCTGAAGAATTTGAAGGACGGCAACGCTCAATATCAATGTGAGCATTGTCGAACCATTGACTTTTCCAAGGTAAAGGATTTGACTTCCGCTTCTACCTCTAAGCTACTTGTTAACCCTCTGACTTTTTGGTAGTATTTCTTCTCCTGGAAGGAGGTGAGAAGTATGGCAGATATTGGGAAGAAAAGTTTTAATTCACCAGATGAAACTACCAATCCTGGAGAAAAGCTAAAAGTTGAGGTTGTTACCGCTGGAGATATAAAAATCCAGAAAGTCACAGCAGAACCTGGATGGAAATGGTCAGAACACTTAAAATCTGTTGCGGGTACTGAAAGCTGTGAAAAACACCACCTGCTTTATGTGATTTCTGGTAGGTTAGGTGCACGTATGAATGATGGCAAAGAAGAAGAATTTGGTCCGGGCGAGATAGGAATTGTACCTCCTGGACACGATGGTTTTACTGTCGGAAATGAACCCGCTGTTTGGATTGAAATTCCACATTAAAGGGCTAAACTCGGTTGTAATTTCTTAATCTCATTCCACCTCCCCCTTAATTCGCCAATGTAACTGAGGTTCTGAAATACCTGAATAATTGTGTCAAAATCTGCCTGTATACTAATACTAGGCTCGGGGAATAGAAATCTTTAGATAAATTGATTTTGAACCCAAAAAGTTCATTTCGTAAGTTATAATACTGAGTGAAATCGAAGTACTCACCATCTTCGGTCAGTTCGACCAGCTCGTGACCTACTAGGTCTCGACTCAAATCGACTGGCACTTTTCGGGGCAATTCTTAAGTGCTACTCTTTCTATATAAAGACGGACTTCCTCTTTATTCTTTTCATCAAATAAGCGTTCCGGCCTCCAGGCTTCGTCTTCCATGCCAAGATAGCGATATTGCTGGAACGGGGGTATCTTTACTTCTTTTTGGTTTTTAACCCAGTCTGTTCGTGTAAAGAAAATCCAGCAGGAAACCTTTTTGCATTCTTCCCAGGAAATCGTGGCGTAAACATCAACCCCCTTCATTTTTATTCCTCGTTTCTTAATTATTTCACCAATTTTTTTGGCTTTTTCAACGACTGCGGGGATTAACTTCTTGCCATAAGGCGTTGCCACTTTTGGTACCCACTTAAGCCATTCAAGGTAATCCAGGCTTTTCAGCAAGCCTTCTATATCACCGGGTTCAGTCCCATGCATGGTTGTTCTGATGGCGACCAGATCACAGTTTTGACAGGCTCCTTCAGTACATAAATTTGGGCAGCCGAAGAATGTGGTGGCCGAGACAAGCAGCGCCAAGGCAATCAAAATTAATAAAATGCCCAGATTTCGGTTGGAAAGAAGCGGCTGCTTTACCTGGGGAACTTGCTCTTTTTCAACCTCACTAACACCGGCGGCAGGCGGCGAGGGAGTTGAGCTTGGAGAAAGGGCCGGTGAAGGCGATGGACTTGGCGTTTCGGGCGGCGTGCCTGTCTGGTAGCGGGCAATAGTATTGCCGTCTTTGTCGATTGCCGTTATTTCTACAAACCCGCCTTCTGACTGGGGAATGACCGGGCCTTCACGTGAGCAGCCCGTTGGCCCCCGGCAAAACTGTTGGGGATTTTCGGGAATAGTCATTTCTAAACTCTTTGTGTCGAATTGAATCTTGAGCTGAATCGGCAAAAGAGTTCTGATATCGACATCATCACTGGCGACGATAATTTCATTGCTGCCGCCGACGGGGAAAGACGCCTCTTGTTGAGAGGTTTCCAGATTGATGAATTCAAAGCTGATATGCGAGGAGGCATGCGCGGAAATTGGCCAAAGTAAGAGGATAATTAAAAGCGAAAGTATCGATTTTAATTTCGACATGGTATCTGGAATTTTAATCATCATAGCACACTACCGAGGTTCGATCTGGTAAAATTCTTCTTTTTGTGTAATACTTTTAATACTTTCAATAATACTTCGATGAACCGCAACGCGATTGTAGTGATTGCCCTGATATTGGTGATTGTTGGGGTTGCGTTGATTTTAACCACAAACAACTCATTATTACCTTCGAAACCGCCGGTTGCGTCTCCATCACCAGCCGCGGTGCAAGTTAGCCAGCAAGATTGGAAGTCATTTGAAAACAAACAATACAATATTTCTTTTAAATACCCACCGACGTGGTCGATTAACAAGAACACCCAATTATTTGAAAATGGAGATCTGGTTGCAGTTCAATTTACAGGTGCAACACAACAAGAGCAGACGGAGTTTTATGATGGTGCCCGGTTTGTCGTCATGATTCCCCAGGCGACAAACCTAGATTTGAATTCTTGGGTTGAAAGCAGGCACAAAGCAAACGTTAGTGGGTCTGCGCCTCAATTTTCGGATACAGTCATAAACGGTGTAACTTTCAGAAAAGTTTACGAGTGTGGCCTCGGATGCTTCACTTATTATTACAGAGTAGTTGGCGGGCAGGGATATGGAGTTGTGGTATCGGCCGCCGGACCGCAAGAGGTTGAGTTAAATGCGACCATTAGTGAGATTCTTAAGACTGTTGAAATTGGCAGTTAGGCTTCCAAAGTTTCAAAAAAGGTTTCTTTATTTTTGACTTCTAATTTCCAAAAGCATATATTTTTAGCCTCGGCTTTTTTGCTTCTGATATAATCTCTAAACATGAAAGCGGTGCAGATTAGTTCTTACGGCGGAATTGAGGTTCTTTCGGTAAATGAGAATGTACCGGAACCTAAAGCGGGCGAGGGACAAGTACTGGTGGAAGTTCATGCGGCTAGCATTAACCCGTTTGACTGGAAACTGCGCCAGGGCTATGCCAAAGAATACATAAAGCTTGAGTTCCCCGCGACAATCGGCGGCGATTTTTCCGGGAAAGTTGTCGGTCTGGGCGAAAATGCAGCGGACTTTGCTGTTGGCGACGAGGTCTATGGTCAGGCGGCAGTTATTGCCGGCGGTACGGGCGCTTTTGCCCAAAAGTTGGCGGCTCCAGTTGGAAAAATCGCTAAAAAACCTCAAAAGGCAGACTTTTTGCAAGCGGCGGCTTTGCCTTTGGTTGGCCAAAGCGCGCTTCAGGCCTTGGAAACCCATATCGCACTTAAACCTAAACAAAAGATTCTCATCCATGGCGGAGCCGGAGGCATTGGCCATGTGGCAATTCAGTTGGCAAAAGCTCTTGGGGCTTATGTGGCAACGACCATTTCCGCAGATGATGTCGATTTTGTCAAGGAACTTGGGGCAGACGAAGTTCTTGATTACAAAGCCGAAAAGTTTGAGGAAAAATTAAGCGAATTTGACGCCGTTTTTGACACTGTCGGTGGGGAGGTGACAGATAAATCTTTTAAGGTGCTTAAGAAAAGCCTGCCTGCCGGCAGGCAGGGCGGAGTTATTGTTTCGATGGCAGGAGCTCCAAGCGAGCATCTTGCGAAGGAGTATGGAGTCAATGCAATCGGCCAAAACACCCAAGGTGATCGAGAAAGGCTGGAGCGACTGGCAGAACTTGTGGATAGCGGGAAAATAAAAGTGCATATCGATGGAGTCTTTAGTCTGGACGAGGTGAAAGAAGCTTTTTCGCATCAGGAACAGGGCCATCCCCGCGGCAAAGTGGTTTTAAAAATTAGATAGAATTCTCTGCCCCCCAAAACTTAAACCGAAGATTACTGAACAGTTTTAACTTCGATTACGTCTTCTAAAGGAACCTCTGCTTGCGCGTGTGCCTGGCGTACTTGATCGGCACTTTGAGCTTCGGTTACACAGTAGGCGAAGCCTTTTTCTAGGCTGTAATGGGCATGGGTTGCGTTAAGCCCAAGTTTGGCGGCTGCTTCCTTATATTTATGGAAGCCGTTTACCGCATCCTCGTCGGTCACGGCGCCTATGTCGCCGGTTTTGTGAACTCCTAAAAATTGAGCCAACTTATTTCACCTCCTTTAGAAAAACAATTCTATCACATTTAGGCCGGTGCTATAATTTGCAAAATGCCATATATCAAAAAGTTTAGCGGAAGCTTTCCCAGGCGAAGAAGCTAAAAAGGATAAGGGCTGACACGATACTTATGGCGGATAGTAAATTAAGAAGAAACGCAGTCTTTATTTTTGGTTTCAGAACCAAGAGTAATCCCGCAAAAACTACAAAGACTAAGATTGCCGTGATGCTTTTGCCGATCCAGTGATGGGAAAAATTTTTGGCCAGAAATTCTTTTAAAGGTGGGTAAAGCTCGCCGGCCACAGTTATGACCGTTATGTAGATTATGGTTAAAATTGCCGATAATACTGTTGCATTTATCATTTAGCCGCTCCCGAAATTACCACCCCGAAAATTGTGACAGCTGTTCCCAAAGCCACAATTAAAAAGGCAAGACTGGCAAGAGCTTTGCGCAGATTGTCATCTCTTGTGATATCTGATTTTATTGATAGAAGAGACGCGAGTAAGACCAGTCCCAGAAACGGCAGGAATAGGAAAATGTGTTCTTTAGTTTCCATCAGGATGCTATGTGCCCAAGGCAGTTGGCCGCTTTTGATGAGCGGTTTGACATTTTGACCGTAGTAAGTGACGTAATAGTAGCCCGCCAGAATCCAGGAAACTAATAGGGAGACCAAACCGAAGAGCGAAAGCCTTTTTAAAAAGTTGAGTTGGGGATTTTTCCCGATAAGATTGGGAATCATGGCGTAGTAAAAAATAAGTGCCACAAGGCCGGCAAAGACATGGCCGATTAAGGCAAGTTTTAAAATAGGCGTCATATTGGTATTTTCAATAGTTTCTTAATAACGCCAAGAGTAAAAATAGCCATTAGAACTACAAATACGTAGGCTGCGATTATCGCAAAATAGGAAAGATTAAGGGCCCGCCAGGCACCCAAAATAAAAGCCGTGTACCACGAGGCCGAAGAAATCGGACCGCCGATGTTAACGGGAATTTTCTTTGTCTGAAGAAGCAGGCCGTTTATTAGAATTACACCGACTACCGTAATTTTGGCCAAAAACCGGGGATTAAGTAGGCGTTCCTCGTGGCCGGTTAATCTATAAAACAAGAAATAACCAAATCCGGAAAGGATAAGGATTATAAGTCCAAGCCTTAAAAATGGGGTTAAAAGTCGAATGGGTTCAACTTCGGATGGTTCAATTTTGCCGTCCCTGGCAGCTCTCAGATAAAAAAAATCGATAAAGCTGACGGCGCCGACTCCCAAAACGGTGCCGATAAGATGGCTTATTTTAAGAATTGTTGTCCAGTCCATCGCAACTATGATAACTCTTGTTTCGATATTTTAAAACTTTGTGTTTGACTAGTAAAGATTAACTTCGTATACTCCTTTTCTAAATGGAAGAAAGAGTTTCAAGAAGCGTAGCAGAGTTTGGTCGCGGGTCGCTTTACGGAGAGACCCTTGCGGAAATCCAAACTACGTTTGCGGACCTTGGCCTTGCTCAAGAGGGGAGGCCGTTGGATCCCGCGCGCATTTTAGTGCCAGAAACTCGGATTACTGGAGACAATGAGAGGACTTTAAGAAATTTTGTTGATCTGGGTTTGCCTACAAACTTCAGAATAGTTTATGTCAGACCACCCGGGCAAAAAATACGAGAAAACGTCATCCATGCTTCGGTTAGAATCGCCATGATGGATCAGGTGGAAGATTATGATGAGGACGATAGCGCATATTTTAGCGGTTTTTTCAAACCTGCCAGACGGCGGCCAATTCAGTTGGCCTTTTTAAACCTGACGTCACTTAATCTTTTTGGCCAAAGAAGGCAAGTTTCGCTGGCTATTGTTCCAGGTGAAAAAGGTCCAGTTGTCGCTTCTAACCCGATGATTACTAAAGAGCCTACTTTGGCACAAAATGATTTTTTGGAAATGCCACGGGAGCGGATAATGCTGGGAGCTACCAGAGATTTTGATCATACCTTATTAATATCTCCTGATGAAGACGGCAAGATCCACCTGGATTCCTTAAGGTTTCCAAAAGATTGGCAAGCACTTGTTGAAAATGGCAGGTTAGTCGAAAAAAGCGCCCAGCCAGAAGCGGCAGCGTCTTCTTTAATTACCGATGACATGCAAAGCCTGGCAAGCCTGATAGTTTCCAGGGAGTGGTCAAGCGATGCTTATGCAAAAATCAGACAAAAAGTTGAAAGTTTTCCCAGATATTCCGGGATAGCCCAAGGTAAAGAAAGGGTGAGAGTGGCTTTTCTTGGAGAGGCGCAAACTGCGGTTGAGATGCAAGCTTTGGATGATAAGATTGTTATGATATTTCATGGTTTGGACACCGACAAGTTAGAGAGGCTTTGCCGTGAGGAAACTCTCAGCGTGTTTACCCTTGCTTCCTGTTTTTCCAAAAGCGCTCAATCACCTGATGAGCTGGTTGTCGAGGTTGCTCTTGATCGTAATCGGCAAGTTGAAGTTCAGGCAAGAATCGTCAGGTGGGATCCGGCAAGCCGCGCTCAAGTTGACTCGCTTCCTTATCTTAGCTGGTCGATTCGTCAATCCGAACAGCTTAAAGAAGTCCTTGCCGATCAAGTTTGGTTTTTGCCTTATTTTTTCTGCCAGCTGAAACCGGCAAGTATTAAGCCAATGACAGAATCTGGAGCCAGGTCTTGGGAATTAGAAAGATTTTACGCAAAAAAACGGCGAAGCTTCGGCAGAAAGAAGTCTGGTGGCTCGTGGCAAAGCAGTCCGACTCTTTCCGTTTTTTCGCAGCCGGCTTCATCACCGAGAGAAACAGTTGCCATCCCTCGCCATGATACGCCAGAAGCCAAAAAAAAATATTGGGAACAGAAGGCTCAAAGAAGCAAAGGGACCAAAGTCAAAACCAAGCATGCGGCCAAGAAGTAAAGGTAATCGATCTAAAACTCGCAAGTGGCCCTATAGTTGACTTTTGTGTCTTGTAAGGTTATACTTCAATCTACTTAAATCTGATCGTTTGGTTAGTTAAGATACTTCAGGTAG
>MFBL01000017.1 GCA_001774945.1 Candidatus Curtissbacteria bacterium RIFCSPHIGHO2_12_FULL_41_17 | reverse complement strand
AAAGTCTTCCCAATATCTGAATTGCATATCCCAAGGAGCATCAACTCCCCATTCAGGTATTCGATTCCCGTTCAAATCAAACATCTCTTTATGAACTACCTGATAAAATTCTTCATGATTATCCTGCGGCGGTAGCTCTGGAGTTGGTTGGGCTTGGGGTGTTGAACTTGGTACTGGTACTACCGGTGGGCCGTCCGGATCGGGCTCTTCATCATTAGGAATATAATCTGGGTTTGGTATTGGATCGCCATCGGCATGGGCATCGTCGCTGTCCAATGTGAAGGCAAGACCAACAGCTGCAGCTGCCAAAACTCCGCCAAGCGCCACAGCGCGGGCTGTTCCTGAAGAAGTCCATCGTTGCCAAACTCCCGGCCTTGCCGCCTCGCTAATATCATTGACATCCCTATCTCTTGCATCTGGAAAATCAAGTCGCCGCAGTGGGTTGGTTGCGACCGGGCTATAATGGAGGTTAAGAAGACCAAAAGGCCCTCGGTCACCCCTTTGGGCCGCCAACTCTGCCACTTGGCGTTGTGTTAATATTTGTTGTGGCTGTCCTTCTATGCTTCTACTCATCTAATTAAACTATAAGTTTTAGTAATTTACGAACAAGACGCGAATCCTATCACAAATAAAAACTCTTGTCAAGTACTCTAGGATTATCCGAATTAATGCGAATGTTTTAGAACAGCTAGCCAATTCGAATAAATTCGTATTTAACTTATGGGCAGAAAAGATAGTCCTTAGTTTATAGTTATAAGTTTACAGTTACAAGTTTCTAGTTATATATGGGGCAGAAGGCAGAATTACTAATTACAGGCCTAAATAAGTTAGCGTGGGGCAATATACACTACTGGTACTTGCTTGTCAAGCCCCGTTGATTTAGAGGTACGAGAGGTACGAAAAGTACGAAAAGCTAAAGAATCCTGCTCACGTCAAGCGGTAAACGGTTACGAAGCCCGTATCGTTAGGAGGTTACGTTTAGCGTAAATTATTACGGACAACGCCCAACGCTTTACGAAACGAGTATCGTTACCGACTAACCCCGACAATTGACACTTCTTATACCTTTCGTACTTCTTGTACTTTTAGTACTTTTCGTACTTTCACACCGTACACCTATTTTACTCAAAGTTGTATCACTTTTCATAGGGTAAGTATGCATTTTGGGGAAAAATTAGCTTGTTGGAACAATCCAAATACCCTTGCCTCTTGACAAATTTCACGCAAGTGTTCTAATGTAAAAAAGGAAAGCAACTTAGCTGCCCTAAGTCGCTTCCCTTACACCTCAAAAGAGCATTGCTATTCGAGTTTCAGTCTGCGGTAGTGATGCTCTTTTCTTTTGGATTTTTATCCCGCACCAAACTTGGTGCGGGATTTTTCCTTCCCCGCTTAAAAAAGCAGAGAAGAATTTCAGCCTGCGACAAAAACTTTAACACCACTTTATAATTTTTGTCAAGTCCCCAGAATAACCGATAGTAAAATAGTGAGCTTAAAATTTATAGCCTGTAGTTGTACATGGGACCAATCAACATTGGATTAGATTGTCCTGATAAGAAAATTGTGGGTAAGCTAAAGAATACGGCTTAGATTCCTAACTGTATCTCAATTGATACAGAACGATATATATTATTAAGGAAGTAAATTACGCGAATTTAATTCGCGATCTTTGCGAAGATCATCTTGCCGGCTGCGGTTTGCAGAACCCGCAAAACTTCGACTTGGGCATTTTTACCTTTAAGATGAGCTCCGCCTTCTACAACTACCATTGTCCCGTCGCCTAAATAACCAACACCTTGGTTTTTGGAAGTACCAAGTGCATTTATTTGAACCTTCAGCCTATCCTTAGGCAAAACAGCCGTTTTAACGGCGTTGGCAAGCTCGTTAATATTCAAAACCCCCACATTTTTTGCTATGGCGACTTTATTCAAATTAAAATCAACGGTCACAATCCGGCCACTAACGTTCTTGCAAAGAGTAATTAATTTATGATCGACTTCTTTGTCTTCGGGTTCATTTTTTAAAACTTCCAGCTTTATGTGTTTTATATGCTTAAGTACTCCCAGACTGTCCAACCCAAAACGGCCCTTTTGACGCTTGGCGGAATCTGCACTATCTGCCAGTTTGTGGAGTTCACCAATAACTGACGGAATCACAAGAAATGTCCCAAAAATAAAACCGGTTTTGGCAACATCCGCCAGTCTTCCGTCAATAATTGCCGAAGTATCAATAACCAAGGGATTTTGAAACTTGACAACCTTTTTGTTTCTCTTTTTCTTAAAGGAAAATCTACCACCGGAAGCCGGTATATAGGAAGCAATTTGTTTGGCTAAAGCTGCAATCCCCGCCTTACCTGCAAGCTCAACTAGGTCCAGCAGTATAAAGCCGAGTATTCCAAACGCTAAAAAGGCTACAAATATAAAATATTTACCGGTAATTGCAAATATTTCCGGCGGTGTTCCCCCGCGGGCAATAAATGCTCCAATGAAGGCAAAAATTATAGTTAATGACGGGCGCAGAAAGATTTTTAGCTTCATACGAATTTACGCGAATGCGCTTTCTACTTAAAATATTCGTATTAATTCGCATGGTTTAAGATTGACTTAGTTTCGCTAACTCAACATGCGAATACATTCGAATATTGTATGCTAGATAACGTATTCGGATAAATTCGCATCTCATTCCCCATGAATTGCATAGCCGATTGCCTCCTCCAACGTTTTAAACCTATCTGCAGTTACAAAATCCGAAAAACCAAGCCTTTTGGCTTCGTTTACGCGGCTTTTAAAGTTGCTAACCGGCCGAAGTTCTCCAAGTAAACCGACTTCACCGAAAGCGCAAAGTCCGCTTCTTGTAGGCTTCCCAACTGCTGCCGAAACTACCGCCAGAGCCGCCGGAAGATCAGCTGCCGGCTCATTAATTTTTAAACCGCCGGCCACATTAACGTACACGTCAAGTGAACCAAGCGGTAAATTGGCGGCTTTCACCAAGGCTGCCAGAACAATCTGAACTCTGGCAAAATCAAGTCCGGTAACCCTTCTTGTGGGAATACCAAAAATAGTTGAAGTAGTTAGCGCCTGGATTTCACAAAGAACCGGTCTTACGCCGGCTATTGATGCGCAAACCACACTGCCGGGTCGCATCTCAAGCCTCTGGGAAAGGAATATCGAAGACGGATTGGCAACTTCAATTAAACCCGCATCCTGCATTTCAAAAACGCCGACCTCAAAGGTGGAGCCAAACCTGTTTTTGGTTGATCTTAAGATTCTAAAAGCGTGGGTACCGTCGCCCTCCAGATTTAAGACAGCATCAACCAGATGCTCCAGAACTTTTGGTCCGGCAATATTGCCTTCTTTGGTAACATGGCCGACTACAAAAATCGGCACCCCTGAGCTCTTGGCATACCTTTGTAGGATTTGCGCGCATTCTCTAACCTGTCCGACACTGCCGGCTGAACCGCTTAGTGCTTCGGTTGTTATTGTTTGGATTGAATCAACAATTAAAAGCACAGGCTGAATTTTTTCTGAGGCTGCAACAATAGCCTCAACATCTGTTTGAGGCAGAATAAATAAGTTCTGAGTTTTGAGTTCTGAGTTTTGCTTGTCCTTCGAAGCTTTAGCGGCGGAGGAAGTTTCAATTCGATCGGCCCTGATTTTTACCTGCTGAGGTGATTCTTCCCCGGTAACGTACAAGACAGGAGTACCAAGAGTATCAAAAGTATCACGAGTACCACGGGCTTTTTCATTTTTATTAGAGCTCTTGGTACCCATGGTACCCTTGGAACTCGTGGTACTCTTAGCCATGCGCATCGCGACCTGCAAAAGCAGTGTACTTTTGCCGATTCCAGGATCGCCCGCTATCAAAACTATTGATCCGGGAACAATTCCGCCCCCTAAAACACGATCAAATTCGCCAAAGCCCGTTGATGTCCTTTTAAGATGTTCCTTCTTAACATCACTAAGTTTGATCAATACCTGTTCAAACTGTGAACTGTGAACAATAGACTGTGAACTCTTAACCGAAACACTAGTTTCAACCAAACTGTTCCAAGAACCGCACTCGGGACACTTTCCGTAGAACGAGGGCGATTTGAATCCGCACTGTTGACAGACAAATTCAGAGTGTTGCTTCATAAAAAAGCCTTAAAATTTTCAATTTACAATTTTAAATTTTCAATCAAGTTTCAATTTTCTAATTTGCGAAGAAAATATTTGTGCAAACGATATTTTTCAAACTTTGAAACATTGACTCATTGAAAATTCAATGAAAATTGAGAATTAAAAATTAAAAATTATCTATATAGTATCGGTTTTTCCCTAGAAACCGGCACAAGCGATATCTTCCTGACAGCGGTATCAATGGACTCAATCATGCATTCCAGCGACTTGCCGACTTCCAGCGTTTCATTCGGAGGAATTTTGGAAATATGAACCATCCCTTCAAGACCATCCCCCAAAGTGACAAAAACCCCGTATGGTGTTACCCTTTCAACGGTTCCCGTAACAATCTGGTCTTTGGAATATTTTTTAGAAGCTTCGGCGAACGGATCCTGGGTAAGTTGTTTAACAGACAAGTTTAACCTTGCCGTTGACTCTTCTTTGGCAATAACCGCAACTTCCACTTTGTCGCCAACTTTGAACAACTTGGCTACATCTTCAACTTTTTCCCAAGAAATTTCAGAAATATGAACAAGGCCCTCGAGTTTAGAGGTACGAGAGGTATCAGAAGTACGAGATGTACGAGAAGCTTCTTCACTATCTCCTTTCGTACCTTTCGTACTTTTAGTACTTTCTTCCTGTACGTCTATCTCCACAAACAAACCGAATGGCAAAACCGCGCTTACTGTACCTGTGTATTTATCTCCGATATCAACTCGTAAAAGCAACTTTTGTAAATTTTTGAGACTCGTCTCATCCGGCTGTTTTTGGGAGAAAATTAATCTGTTGGTATTTTTATCAACCTCGATAACTTTGACCTTTAAGGTCTTACCAATTAAATCATTCATGTTGGCTTGCGGTTGGGCTTGTCCTGAGCCAAGTCGAAGGGCCTGCCCTGAGCTCCTCGAGTCTGAGCCTAAGGGCTCATCCCTCAGAGTCGAATGACCAGATTGCAGTGAGCGAGTCGAATCTGTCGAATGGGCTTGTCCTGAGCCAAGTCGAAGGGCTTGCCCTGAGCCTGTCGAATGGGCAAGTTGCGAAGCTGGCAAAAATCCTCGAAGTCCAAGCCAATCACAAATAATTCCTCCGCGATTTACTTCCTGAGCGATAACATCGATTGATTCACCGCCTGATTTCTTCACTTCAAGTTCTTCCCAGCGTTTTTCTCCGGATAGTTTTCGAAGCGACAATACGACTTGCCCGGCATCATTTTCCGGATAAATTACAATAGCATCAATCTGATCACCAGCAGATAAATTAGCAGCCAGATCGCGAACAGAAGCGAATTCACGGCCAAAAACAATCCCTTCGCTTTTGGCGCCGATATCAATTAAAATTTCCTGTCGGGAAACGGAAATAACTTTTCCAGTTACTTCTTGGCCGCGCCTCAAAACCGGAATCTTATTTCCGGTAGAAGCCAAAAGTTCAGCCATCGTCGTCGGCTTTTTGAAAGCAGACTTTGCCTTAGTTGATAAAACTTGTAAGATTGGATCGGATTTTTTGAGAGTCAACCATACTCACTTCCTTTATTAATTATTCAGATACTAAATACCAGATACTACTTCCCTTTAGGGAACGCGACCATACTAGATACCAGTAAAAGTTGCCGCCGAGTAAAACTCGGCAGTCGCGTTTAAATCTTTTGATTTATTACGCGACGCCAGTATAACACCATTTTTGGAATAAAAAAAGGGAAAAAATTTATGCCAATGCTGTAGAAGGAGGCTCTGCCAGAGATTCTGTAGCAGTCCGAGTTGAACCTCCCCGAACAGCTTCCAGTGCTTTTGGTACAAATTGTCTCTTAAAAGCTTCTTCTTGCGTTATTCTTTCCGCTCTACGCTTGGAAAGTTCATAAGATTGCTGCCACTCGCGGAAACTACTACCATCTTGAACCAAACCTATTTGGTCGTCTTTAACCACACGGTCAAGTGAGCCATTCCATTTACTCACTCCTGCCCGATGATTCAATATGCCTTTCGATAAAGGCATATCTGCATACCCTACCTGTCGTTCTAATACACCTATCGTCCCTTTGTCCGGATGGACACCGTAAGTCATATGCGCATCATGGCGGTTAACTCTGCTTTCGCTTGCGCTGAAAAACAATACATCACGAGGGTCCTCTGCAGAAAGAGGTACCTTCACCAGCAGGTTCCCACCTAAAGCTTCGTCTTGCCTAGTTAACTCTTCCACGAGAGCTTTTAATTGCTCGTTTGTCGTTTGCTCGCCTTCTTTGACTGGTGGTGCAATTGGGGAAACTGGCATTTCCGGCCCACCGGCTTCTTCTGCCATAAATTACTCCTAATTTAATTAAAGCACATGGGGGGGGGTGGTATCAAGCATCCCCTGTCAAGGATTCTCCTGACATATCCAGATGCCACGGCCAACCTTATACCAAATTTGAACGATCGTCACAAAAAGGTATAAAGTGGAATTTTTAATCGAAATTTGTTATATTTGCCCAGCTGGTGTCTTTAGCGATACGGAACCACTCCTTCCCATTCCGAACAGGATAGTGAAACGTATCAGCGGCGACAATAGTACCATTCGGTGCGAAGATAGCTCGATGCCAGTATCAATTTACCTCACCTTTGGTGGGGTTTTTTGATAGAAATCAAAATATTTGGAAAATTACAACTTAATGATTACCGTTGCGGCGCGTTCTACCAAGTTGCTTGTTAGGTTTTCCTGACCTGGCAATTCCGTTTTCGTAATAAGTACCTTTGTAAAAACCGGTAAGACCGCGCATGTCATGCGTTTTGCCTTTTTTCGATCTCGCCTGTTTTATTACTTTTGCTCGAGGCAGCCCTGGCTCTGGCAAAATGCTATCAGATTCTTGGATCGCAGGTTGTACTAGACTGGAACTCATAACTGGTTCTGGTCTAGAACTACCCATAACAAGAACACTTGGATCTTCTCCTTCTATCGGTGTTTTTGCCCAGGCCACTAAATTCATCTGTACAACCGTGTTGCTACTCTCAGGGTTTAAACCATTTAGAGTACCCCATTGCTCAACGACTATCTCTTTAAACCGCGCAAGTAAAGAAGCGCCAAAAGATTGCTGGAATCTGTCTTCCAAATCCGAAACTGTGGAAACACCACCAAAAAAGGCGCTGAGTCGCCTTGCTCCCTCTGTACCTTGAAACTGGGGCAACGCAATCAGTGAACAAGACAGACAATCGAGCATTCTGGCCTCAATTCGCTGAGGTCCTGTTAGTTCGGCAAAGCTCACCTCACCTGTTAATGAAACCGATCGATCTATTCTTTCTCCAGGCATATTTTCCCCTGCCTGCCGGCAGGCAGGCCTTAAAAAAACGCCTCCTGTTACCAGGAATGCGTGAAAACTAAGTATATTTAAAACCTTCTGGGGGAGCTTTGTCAAGCGTGAGAAAAGGTTACAAATGTAACAAAAGAACCAGATGGGCCAGAAGTTTTAGTTCCCTTTGGCTCTTTTGGCTCCTTTGAACCCTTTTTTCTTTAATGTCTTTAAAACCGAATGGAATGTACTCGCCCGCAGGGCGAGAAAATCACAAATCACAAATTCCAAATGACAAATAAATAATAATTTTCAAAACTCAAAATTTAAAACTTTGAATTTAGAATTTTAAATATTGTTTGTATTTTGGTGCTTGATTATTGTAATTTCCTTGTCCTACGGACAAGCTATTAGGTAAATCGATCTATTAGTACGGCTTAGCTGAAAAATTAGTTCGATAGTCAGTAGTTCGATCGATCGATGAAAACCACCTATCTATCCATCTACCTAACTACCTAACTAACTTAACCCTACGATTTAACGTAGACAAACATTACTGCCTT
>MFBL01000016.1:5513-10560 GCA_001774945.1 Candidatus Curtissbacteria bacterium RIFCSPHIGHO2_12_FULL_41_17 | reverse complement strand
TAGGCGATCAGCTCGCGGCTTTAGGCAGCCTTAGACCCAAGGGTGAAGACCATTGGCGCCATGTTGCCGGCTCCCGGGAAACGGTTTTGGAGATCATTGCTAAAAACCCTCACCTTTCCGCCAAAAAAATAAGCAAAAATCTCGCCTACATATATGGAAGGCAGATTCTAGGCACGCACGGTGTGCACAATCTCTTAGTTCGTGAGAATTTAAATACGTTTGCAAGGAGAATCAAATATGCTCAAAGGTATCAAGCGGAAATCAGAGGCCAAACTGCTCCTCTGTACGAACCACAAATACCAATCTACCGGCTAAGACAAATCCTGGCACCGTTTGTGACAATCCCCAAACTTCTGTTAACCAAACCGCTTTTGGGATTAACTTCCATCTTCTTCTCGATTTTGCCCCTCTTTGTTTTTTACTTCTGGATTAAATTACTTCTTAGCGCAAACCAATTCTCTTCATTTGTCGGGATGTTTTTTGCCAGTCTTTCTCTGACCTTTGGGGTTTTGTTTTTTCTTTATAGTTTGAAATATTACTTCTCGATGCTGATGGTCCTAAAACTTGCCCAAACAGGGGGCAATTTGAGTAAAAAAAGTACTAGCCCAC
Source organism: Candidatus Curtissbacteria bacterium RIFCSPHIGHO2_12_FULL_41_17 (assembly GCA_001774945.1). Classification (GTDB taxonomy): domain Bacteria; phylum Patescibacteriota; class Microgenomatia; order Curtissbacterales; family GWA2-41-24; genus 2-12-FULL-41-17. The sequence continues at coordinate 9,951 of MFBL01000016.1, read as the reverse complement.
TTTTAATAAACTTGAATAATGTATTACTTAACACAAAACCCTTTGTTTCAATCCATGTTGCAATTTATAACGAAAAGAAGGTTATCGAGCGGCTGCTGAGCGCCATTTCGGCTCTGGATTGGCCAGCCTCGACTAACTCATCGAGTCTAGGCGGGCCGAATTTCGAAGTAATTTTAGTTGATGATTCAACAGATGGAACGACAGAAATAGTCAAAAGTTATTTAAAAAATTCTGGAGAAATTAAATACTCAAATAACAATACGGACGGAGAAATTCTTACAGTTTTAACAAAAAATAATTATCGATTTACTTTGATACATCGCAACAGCCGTTTCGGTTTTAAGGGCGGTGCTCTGCAGAGTGCTCTTGAACAAACAGACCCTGCAGTAGAGTATGTTGTTGTCTTTGACGCCGACTTTGTACCCTATCCCGATACCATTGAACAGTTCATGAAAGCGTTTCAGGCTTTGACAGTAGGTAGTGGGGAGTCGGTAGTAGGTAGTCAGAATGTAGCTTCTACAAACTACAAACTACAAACTACAAACTCCGCCAGCCGCATAGCCGCCGTCCAGGGATACCAATGGCACGTACTCAACAAATCACAGACTTGGGTTACCCGTGGTGTCAGAACAGAATATGCCGGATCCTATGTTATTGAAAGATCATCCGAGGAAATATATGGAGGCTTAAAGCAAATTGCGGGATCAGTCTATGCAATTAGGGCAGATGTACTTCGGCAATTCGGCTGGGGAAAATCCTTAACCGAAGACTTTGAGTTAACCCTAAGGCTTTATGAGGCCGGCTACAAGGTTTCCTTTATCCCCTACATCCAGGCACCGGCAGAAGCAGTTTCAACCATCAAACGTTTAATTCGCCAGCGTATGCGCTGGGCCGAAGGCGCTTCCTTCAACATCAAGGTGATGTTGGGAAGAATGTTGTTCGGCAGATGGCAAGAACAAAAAGATGTCATTGCGAGGAATGAAGTGACGAAGCAATCTAGTAGCGAGATTGCCACAGGTTCTTCGAACCTTCGCAATGACGATCAAGGAAGAATCTGGGTCAAGTCCAGACTTACTACTGCCGAAAAACTGGAATTTATCTATCTTGCCCCCTACTACCTGCAGGCTGCCTTCTTTGTGGTTGGTACTTTAAGCTGGTTTATCTCGGAGGCTGTACTTCATTCCCCCTTACCCTTCTGGACCTCTGCCTTTGGCTGGAGTCTGGTCTTTACTAACCTCCTTTCCCTGCCTTTAATGAACATCATCGGATTATTCTTAGAGGAATCGGATGAGAGAGATTATCTGGGCGTCTTCTCCTTCATTGCCCTTTCCTACATTGTGGTACCTTTCCAGGCTTATGCTGCCATCAAAGGCTTTATTGAGCCACAAGAAGGACCGTGGTTTAGGACACCCAAGACCGGTGTCATTACCGATGTCTTCAGCCGCTCGCAATTCGCCAAATTCTTCGGCAATATCTTCGGCAAGCCGCAAGCAGTGGGTAGTTTGTCGTACGCCGCGTCAGACGCGGCTGTAGTTCGTAGTAGTCTACCAACTACCAACTACCAACTACCAACAAATCTAGCTTTCTCCTCCGCCCTTCGGCCTCTTCAGGGCAGCAACTTCGGCATTAAACCTCGCCACATCAGGTGGGTTGGCAACGTCACTTTAAGTGCCGTCATCGCTCTTTCGGTGCTGATGACTATCGCCGCTCCCTTTATCCCCCAAGCCACCTCCTATGCCTCACAACCTGCATTAAAAACAGTGGCTAATAGCCAACAGGAAATAGGAAACCAGAAACAGGAAACAGATCCTAAAAACTCTGTTGACAAAGAGGAAATCTTGAAAAATGCCCAGATTCAGGAAATTACTACGCCAAGAATGATCCAAACAACCACAAAAGAAGGCCAAACAGTAGAATTTATTTTCCATCAGGAACCGAGAGTCAGGATCAAAACTCAGGGGAAAGAGCTGGAGTTTGAAACCAAAAAAATTGCAGGCATTAGGGCAAATCCCGCTAAATCGCTTATTTTTGCCGATAAAGAAGTAACATATCAGAACATTATCGATTCGGTTGACCTTAAATACACCATCACCGACGGGCTTTTGGTTGAAGAGTTCATTCTAAACAAACCTCTCATAATTGCCGAGATTGAGCAATCTTTAAAAACAACCGAACTTGATATTTCAAATCCTGCGCCGCAAGTATTTGGCTTTACCACCGCCGACGGCAAAGAGATCTTCAAATTCACCCAGCCTTTTGCCCAGGATGCCAACGGCCAAAGAACGCCCGATATTAAAATTAATATTGAAAAACAAACAATCGGCTACAAATTAGTTAAAACTGTCGGCCAAGATGCCCAAAGGTGGCTTGCGGATCCCGCAACGGCTTACCCGGTTAGCATTGACCCTTCGGTGGTTGTTTCCGGCACCATTGCCGAAACCGAAGCCCAGTTTGGAGGACTGCAGAGAAAAGTTGTTTATGTTTCTTCTAACTGGTACGCGTTCTACACCGACGGCACAGATGTCTTTTATAAAAAGTCCTCGAACGGGTCCTCTTGGGGAGACGCAGTCGATATTGATACTACAGACGCTGATAATCTTAACCCTTCTGTATGGCTGGAAGGAACCGACATTTATGTCGCCTGGGTAGATGACGGCGGAGACGACATCGAAGTTAATAAAATCGATACTGCAAGTTCTGACACCTTGGGTACCAAGTGCACTTCGGCAGTAACCCAGACGATTGGATCAACATTTACCGTTTCAATTACGGTCGCGGATAGCGGCACCATTTACTTGGCCTATACCGACACATCGACAGACACGGAGGCAGTCGTACTGCGCTTGATTTTTTCAGGCTGCACTTTCACCAACATTACTACCGGTTCCGGCTTGACGGCCGGCGACAGACCGGTTTTGGTAACTGTCGGCAACACCATTAATTTGATTTTTCAGGACGGCGACCTTTCCCATTCGGCTGCGGACAACAACGGTTCCTGGCCAATTACCAATGTTACTGTTGCTTCAGTTACCGATAATTTCTACGACGTCACAACCGACGGAACAAGTCTCTGGGTTTTAACTGTTTCCGGAACAACGGCTACTAACTTCTACAAAATTAACCCCCCGATATTTTACGATTACGATACGGCTGCTGGTCTCAAAACCTCGGCAATTTATTGCCTGGCAACTGACGACTGCAAAGTTGTTTATTCCGGATCCTCCACAAACCTTTCATTTGTGGATTGTAATAATGCTGATTGCTCATCAAACAGCATTAGTTCACTCGCAACTACTGCTATAAACGAACAGGATGCGGACCTTTATTGCCCAACTTCAACAGACTGCAAGGTTCTTTATTCTGACGGCGGCAACCATAAATTTGTGGACTGCAACGACACTGATTGCGACACGCCGGACGCCACGACCACAATTGAAGCCGATAATAGTAAACAAGCCGCTAATTCCATATATTGCCCGGCTAACGATGCGACCGACTGCAAGCTTTTTTACTACAATAATGCCTCCGGTGATGTTACTTTCGTGGACTGTGCCAATGCCAGCTGTTCCTCGCCGTCTCTTGTTGATATCGATACCAATGCAGGCAGTCAAGACGATTTTGCTAAGGCAGAAGATCCTAATGTTGCTATCGACTGTCCAAGCGCCACTGACTGCAAGCTGCTTTATGCTGATTCAGGCACGGATGTTTCAAGTACTACCGATATAACTTTTGTGGACTGTTCGGCAGCCGACTGCTCAACGCAGGACACTGGCAGTCCAGTTGGTATTGACACTGATATCGATGCCATTGGTGATCAGGAAAAACGCAGTGTTGATATTTATTGCCCGGCAGCCGGAGACTGCAAACTTGCATACCAAGATGACAATCTGGGTGATCTTTTCTTTGTCGATTGCGATGCAGCCAATTGCTCATCTTCAACTATTTCAACTATCGATTCCGATGTCGGCACTACATTCCAGGACGGAGTCAGTATTTATTGCCCCGCAGCCGACGACTGTAAAATCGCTTATCACGACCAGACTGATAATGACTTAACCTTTGTCGATTGTGATAGCGGCACCTGCGGTTCCCCGACAATTGTCGATTTAGATACCGATATTGCCAGTGCCGAATTGGGAGTACCGGGTATTTATTGCATCAGCGCAACCGACTGTAAGATTTCTTATCTTGATCCTGCGGACGTTGATGCTACTTTTGTCGACTGCAATGATGCCGCCTGTTATGCAATATCCTCGCTAACTGCACCGTTTAGCGGTGCGACCAATCTGACTTCGGCAACTATCTCCTATGATTCTGCAAATTCGGATTTGTACGCTATGGTCATTCAGGATACTTCCGAGCAGGCCTATTGGAATTCAACGGATGCCGGTTCGATTTCCTGGACTGGCGGTACGACCGGGACATCATTCGGCTTTAC
>MFBL01000016.1:3285-5493 GCA_001774945.1 Candidatus Curtissbacteria bacterium RIFCSPHIGHO2_12_FULL_41_17 | reverse complement strand
TTTCCGCACCGATGACCGGCACAGGCACAACCGATATCGGCGTAGTCTTGCGCCAAGACACTAATCTGGAGTTTTCAGCTGTTCCTGAGAAAGTCCTGTTGTTGATACTAGGCTTGCCGCTTCTTCCAAAAATCCTGAAGCGTATCAGAAGGAGAAAACAATTTAACAATTTAACAATTTAACAATGACTTCTGTTTCCAAAAACACCTTCGTAACTTTATTTCTGATTCTTGTCCTCCTTTTGATGTTTTTTCCCCTGATGTCCACTTTTAACGACATTCTGACCAGAATCGTTATCAATCTTCGGGGCTATGCCTTTATCCGTGAGGTGATTGTGCCCTTTGAAGTTAGAATGGTGGCTGTTATTTTGACGGTTTTAGGCTTTGATGTAGGCGTAACCAAAGAATATGTAGTTTTGGGCAGTTCGGCACCGTTTATTGCCGAAATTGTCTGGAACTGCATCGGCTGGCAGTCGCTTTTGTTCTTTATAATCACCGCTTTTATCGGCCTGCAGGGCGATAAATACACTAATGTTTCCAAAATCAAAGCTTTAATTATCGGGGCACTTGGAACTTTCTGGGTGAATATCTTAAGAATTGTGGTAGTAGTTCTGGCCGCTTACTTTTTCGGACAATCGACTGGTCTTATTATCCATAATTACGGCTCGCTATTGGCGGTAATTTTATGGCTCTTCTTCTTTTGGTGGTTTACGTATAGCTTCGTATTAGAGGAAAGGTCGTAATGGTTTTTATGCGAATTGAGAGATGAAAGTTGTAGGTTATCGCCTCGCTTTTTGAAACAAGATTCTGCTAAAATAGGTTCAGGATGAATAGCCTTAAGAAACAATTTGAGCTGGAGATTGCTAAAATTACGCAGCAGCTAATTTCCCGCTACAAGCCTGAAAAAATTATTCTTTACGGCTCCGGGGCTTACGGGAAGATTAGAGAAGGAAGTGATATCGATATGATCATTATCAAAAAAAGCAATAAAAAACCTCATGAAAGACTAAGGGAAATCTTACATCTTGTTGATTATTCATTAGATTTCGATCCGCACGTTTTCACTCCCCAAGAATTTGCAAAAGAGCTAAAACTTGGAGAGTTTTTTGTTACTGAGGCGGTAAAAAAAGGTAAGGTTCTCTATGACAAAAGCTGATTTTAAAGCTTTAGCAAGCAGACGATTTTTAGCAGCTGAAAATGATTTAAAATCGGCAAGAGTTATCCTAAATGAAGGAGGTTACTTGGGTACAACTTGCTTTTTGGCTCAACAAATTGTTGAAAAATATCTGAAGGGTTACCTAATCTATCGCGGAAAAGACCCTGGCAAGGTTCATGCGCTTTTTGTTCTTTTAAAAAGATGTGCGCAAGTTGACAAAACTTTTGAAAGATTTGAGGATGATTGTCGGGATCTTGATAAATATTATATCGAACCCAGATACGCCGATTTGCCGATTGAATATTCAAAAAGTGAAGCAACTTTGGCTCTTGATAAAGCACTGGCCATTCGAGAGCATATAAGAGAAAAGTTAAAGTTAGATTGACAACCTCGATCTTGCTATCGTTTTCCATAACTACTTTGCCACGCTAATTGCCGCTTTGTGGCTTTTTGTCTTTTGGAAGAAAGAACTTAAACCGCTTCAAAAACTTCAAAGAGATATAAGTAAAAGTAATTAAAGTTAATATATACCCCAAATAAACCGAAAATGGCCGGGCATAAACTAAATCAACAGAGAATTGGCCAGTTTTTTTGGGAATTAAAACCATAAAACCTAAGGAGTCTTTTTTTACTTTCCAGCCGCCATTAGCACGCCAGCCGGAATCATAAGTTTGCTGAAACAAAACAGCCTCGGAATCGGAAATTTCACCACTTATGCGAAAATGGCTATTTGATACTTTCTCAAGCTGCAGTTTTCTGTCGGCAAACTTTTCCAGCCAGTTAACATAATCCAAGATAGGCTTTGAATCGATGGCATTTGCAGGCGTCTTAAGCCCCTCTATTGCATCTTTGTCGACAACTTTGACCAGCGAATCGTTTTTTAGGGAAACGCTGTAATAAATATCGCCGCGATCCTCACCAACTACAGCCAATACTGAATCAAATTTGTCTCTGCCCACTTTGTAATCCTTATACGGCTCACCGGAGCCAACATCCGTGTAGACTAATTTGCCGATATTGGCGATTTTAAGCCAGGCCAAAGCAATGTTTGAG
>MFBL01000016.1:0-3260 GCA_001774945.1 Candidatus Curtissbacteria bacterium RIFCSPHIGHO2_12_FULL_41_17 | reverse complement strand
TTGCCATTGGTTACTTGGTAGTAAATATGCTCCGGCCAGCGGTTTGTCGACGACTGATACAGCGCTCCCCTAATTTGGGGCACATCAACAAAATAATTCAGCCAAAAAGCGTAATTGCCGGGAGCAAAAACCCGCTGATCACCTCCCCCAGTCAGCTCTTTCAACTTTTTAGAAACTCTATACTCGGCCGTGTTTTCAATTGAACCGACTTTGCTTGCACTTAGAGGTTTTGCATATTGCGGTAAAATCCGCAAAAGCTGGCGGCCGGATAATATGAGTGCTAAAAGAATCGCCAGAAAGATAATCAGGGCGCCCAAAACTGCCGGTATTTTGTAAATACCTTTAATTTTCAAAGCCGCCAAATAAATGTTGGAAACAATGGTGCCGACTAGCACACTTAGGGCCAAATCGGCCTCCGTGTTAAGCCTAAGGGCCTGAGGAGCATATTCCAGCCGGCTTTCGCCGGAAGCATAGTAAATATAGACGATGCCAAAAAGCATCAAAAACCAAACGATAGAAAAAACAAGACCGTTAAAGTGGCCCAAGAATTTTTTAAGCACCAGAAAAAATCCGAAGACAAAAAAACCGATGACTAACATCTGCCAAGGAAAAAGCACTAACCAATTGTTTAAAGCCTGCCCCCCTTCTCTAAAAAATGTGGAAATAAACGCTAAATTGTACCAGAAGGCTAAAAGGCCAAAGGCTAAAAGGCCAAAGGCAACCATTCTTTTTACCAAAAAGATAAAATCGGCGTCTTTTTTGGCCATCTGATTTAAAATGGCAGCGGCTGTCAAAAGAAATGCCGCCCAAACTACGACTGCATTTGTTAAGGCAATAAGCGCGAAGAAAAGACACGCCAAAAACAAGTTCAAAAATCGCCTGTCTTGCAAAGCCCTATCTAAAAAAAGCCCAAAAACAGGTAAAAAGACCAAAGCTAATGTATGCGGACCTTCTCCCCACCTGACCAAGATGGCAAAGCGCCTCGGCTCCAGTGTCTGGCTTAAAGTATCGTCTGCTACCTCGCTGAACAATAAGGCAATAACAGAAGGGGCAATGCTGTAAAAAAGTGCCGCAACAAAAGCGCCTAATTTGCTTTTGGTAATCTGCCAGACGAAAAGATACGTCGAAACCGGCACCAGTACGTAAGCTGAAGCAGTGATAACCCGATACGCATGCGCAAAGCTGAAATCTAATAATTGGTGCAGCATCACCTCCAGTGCGGGTAAGACGGGCGTATAAAAAACATGCCAAGGGTATCCCAAATACCACAGCGGCTGCCATGGGGAACCCCCCTCGACCCAAAATTTAGCCATTTGGATATAGGAAATTTCAATTGAGGCCAAATTCCAATTAAACTCTCCCTCGAACAAATACTTAATTATTTGAAAATTAAAAAAAATAATAACTGCTGCCGAAAAAAGGGCAACCAGAATTGAAAGCAGATGATTTTTAACTACCGTTATCAGTATCTTCATCAAGGCTTAAATTTTTAAGAAGATTGAAAATTAAAATCACAAGTACGCCAAGCGAGATAGCTATTCCAGCGTACAATTGCCAATTTAAAGGAACTTGGGAAATTAACCGGAAATTCTCACCGGCACCGATATTGGCATCTCTATCTAAAATAAGTGCGCTTTTAACTCTAATCCAGATTCCATAAGGTCCGCTGACAAATTTTATTGCCAAAGGTGAAACTAAAATACTTCCTATTAAAATAACTAAAAAACTAAAAAGGCCGAAAGTAATTGTGCCTAAAATTTTTCCGGCAGTTGGCCAATTTTCAAAATTGAGATATTTAACAAGATTTAACTTGTCAAAAAACATCGATATTGAAAGCGCAAGAACCATTGCACTAAACATCATTAAATCGGAAATTAATCTGTTTGGATGAGCCGCATAGGTTCGGCCGTTTATAAGCCAGTCGGCTGTTAAGCTGAAAAAGACAATAAAGAGTAAAAATGAGGCAAATATTCCCTGCCTATCCTCTCGTCTCCCGAAAACCACAAAAGAAAACAAGAGTGATAAAGTACCGACTATAAAAGGCAGAGGGAATAAGTACTTTAAATTAGAAAAGAACGGACTTGCCAGTATTACTTGCGGCCTGCTAAGAAAAATCGGCAGATACCAAAAAGCGCAAAGCAGCCCGCCAACGGCCAAAAACTGCAAAAAGCGCCGCAGTTTTAATCTGGCCTGCCCCAAAAATAACTCTGTAACCGTTAAAACCGAAAGCACCAGAATAAGACTTAGCGACTGCGATTGGTTGGTCAGAAAGATAACAGCAGCAATAACTGTACCTGCCGTAAATTTTACACTTGATCCGTTTTTTAGAAACCTTAAGAAGAAAATAGCCGCAAAAGGAATTAATGATAAAGCTAAAAAGGAATCTAACTGCCCATAGATAACGGAAAGAAAAGACTCCGCGCTCGCCAGTTCAACGAGGTTCAACCCCCTGCTTAAAAAGCTAAGAACAAATAAGGGCACAGGCGGAATTATATAAAGAAGAGCGGCAAATATTGGAGTTACCTGCCTAAAGATAAGATCCCTGACAAATAAGTAAATGCCGGCTGTTGCGGCCATAAAAGCAAAAACAAAGATAATTCTTGACGTATCTTCACCTTGCAAACCGAAAGTTTTAAAGATATTGATTAAAAAAGGCACCGCCGGAGCGGCAAATGCGGCCTTAAACTCGATTACCGAAACAATCGGCCAAAAGACGATAAAAGAAAAAACCGCCAGAACTATAAAAAAAACACTTGTTATGGGGTCAAAAAGCTTTCCGGAAATTGAAACGCCGCTTTTCTGATCAAGCCACAGATTTGACCTTTTGGGGACTTCTTCAACTTTTGCCATTAACAATTAATATATTGGAAACAGGTAACAGGTGACAAGTGACAAATGACATTAATCAGCTGTGTTACCTTTCGTACTTTTCGTACATCTCGTACCTTTCGTACTTCTACCCAGAAATCACCTTTGGAATTGTCTCAAAAATGTCCGAGGCGACTACTCCTTCACCTTTTTGCTCGGCGGCCAACTCTCCGGCCCGGCCGTTTATGTAAGCTGCTGCGTGAGCAGCCTCAATCAGCCCGACACCTCGCGCCAAGAGTGCTCCTACAATACCGCTTAGCGTATCGCCAAACCCTCCCTTGGTCATATAAACCGAACCGGTGTTGTTGGTAATCATAATATGGCTGTCAGTAATAATATCGATATGCCCCTTCAGTAAAATCACCGATCGGTATTTAACGGCTGCCTGCTTG
>MFBL01000015.1 GCA_001774945.1 Candidatus Curtissbacteria bacterium RIFCSPHIGHO2_12_FULL_41_17 | reverse complement strand
ATCCCTTGTTGCCATTCCAACCATACAGCCGGTGATGACAATTTTGGGCCGCCGGCTCAGAGAGCCTCTGGCTCGGAGAGTTGAATTTTTAACAATGTTTTTAACAAGACCCGTAACTCGATCCTCTGCCGATTGCCTTACCATGCAGGTGTTGATGACTATTTCTGAGGCAGACTTTATGCTCTTTGCTATCTTAAAACCGCGAGCTAAATAATAGCTCGCGATACGCTGGCTATCTGCTAAATTTTGCTGGCAACCGAAGGTCTTAATAAAGAAACTGTCCTGCATCAGTATGGAATTTTAACACAAGAAGAAAATTAACCTAAAATTTTTGGGGTAAAAATAATAATTCCTATCAATAACGCGGCTATTGATAGTATCAGAACCCCACCGGCTGCACAGTGTTTGGCAAGTTTTGCTCCTGGATGATGTTCTGGGTGAAGAACATCACAAGTTTCTTCAATAGCAGTATTGATAGCCTCTGCAGCAATAACGGACGAGGAAATCAATACGACTATTAACCATTCTAACGAGCTGATTGAGTAAACAAAACCTAAAATAACAACAATGACTGCTGCAATTATGTGGATTTTAAAGTGTGTTCCTTTTTTGTAGCTATAAACAATGCCTTCGATTGCATACGAAAAACTTACCAGTTGATGCTTAATAAAACTGTCACGTTTTTCCACAAAAATATCTTATCACGACTAAATTGGAAGTGTACTGATTTGATTTATTTTTAGTATTTATATAAACTATCGGTCTATGAGTAAAGAGGCACAGGTAGGGAGGCTAGAGTGCGCTCATCGTCTGATAATTAATCAGCTTGATCAGATTCAACAGCCGAAAAACTGGCGAACAGATCCAGATAAAATTGAAGCAAGTTTGGAATTGGCAGTCGAAGAAGCTATTGTTCTTGCCGGCCTTGCCAGACTGAAGCAAAGTTTTCCTCACATGACAGCGGCTTTGGAATGCTTGCGGGAAGCTAAAAGTGTTGCTGACCAGCATGTAGTTGAGTCAATATCAAAACAAGCAATAGTCGCTTCTTTAAGATATCCAAAATATGTAGATGGTGATTTGGACCTTGGAAAATTTGATACGCCTTTTAATAGGTTTGCGACGATTTTGCAATCTATTGGCCAAATTGTAAGAATAAGACTTGAAATAGATTAAATTGACCCCGATTGTAACTTTCCTTAACCGAGTCAGACTCGGTTGACTTTTACCCATAAAAGAAGTATATTCTAGACACCTGAAAGGGCCTTTTTTATGCCTGAGCAGAAAGAGAAAGAAATACTTCCGGGAAAATCGGAAGTTACCACCAGCTCTGACGAGTATATCGCATCGACTCTCGACTCTCTGCGTCGAGCAACCGAGGCAACTGGAACGGTTGTTGACGTTTCTGATGAGGACATCTTAGGCCCAATACTGGTCAGTGACAATATTTCCCAGAGTGCTGTGAGCAATAGTTCTGAAAATCAAGAAGTGTCTGCCGAAAATTTAGATGTTGCCTATTCGGCAACCGGACTTAGGATTCTTGCGGGGCGAGTTAGGAAGAAAAGCCGCTAATTGTCACTTTTCTCCATTATTTAATAAATCTTTTGAGGGCTTTGCCTGCGGTGAAACCGGGAAGTTTATGCCCGGCTATTTTAATTGAGGAACCTGTTTGAGGATTTCTGCCGGTACGGGTTGCTCTTTGTCTAATTTTAAATGTCCCGAAACCTGAAACTACTACCTTATCACCTTTGGCCAATGCATCGCGAATATTTCCAAAAACTGCATTGACAGTTTCAAATGCTGCCTTTTTGGTAAGCCCGACTTTTTTGGCTACCCTTTCAACTAGTTCGTTTTTGGTCATTGATTTCTAAAGTATTCCGACGAAATGGATTATATCCAATACAACTCAATTGGTCAAATGCGAATTAATCTATGCGAAATCCTTCGACTCACTTTGTTTGCTCAGGATGAAGTTGGGTGTGGAACCCAAACTTTATTTGGCAATATCAACTGCCCTAGTTTCTCTAATAACCGTTACGGTAATCTGGCCGGGGTAGGTCAGCTCCTTTTCCAGGCGCGAGCTGATATCGTGTGAGAGTTTAACTATACCGGCATCATCTACCGCACTTGGGTTAACTATGACCCGAATTTCCCGTCCCGCTTGAATAGCAAATGCCTTATCAACACCGCTAAAACTATTAGCAATTTTCTCAATGTCTGTTAATCTTTTAACGTAATCTTCAACCGGTTCATGTCTTGCACCTGGTCTTGCACCTGAAACAGCATCTGCGACGTGAACTATTACTGATTCTTGCGAGGTGAATGGTTCATCCTCATGGTGCTGGGCAATACAGTTTACGACTTCTTTGGGGAAATTCCATTTTTTAGCCAGTTCTACACCAAGTTGTACGTGAGTCCCTTCTTTTTCAATTTGGGTTTTACCAATATCATGAAAAAGGCCTCCGGTAGCACAAACTACGTCGTTGGCTCCAATCTCTTGAGCTATTTTCTTGGCAATTTTTCCTGTTTCGATGGCAGCAATCAGCTGGTTTTGTCCATAAGAATACCTAAACTTTAACCTTCCTAAGGCATCCATCGCCTCCTGCGGCAGGTTGTATAATCCCAAGGAATAAGCCGCACGTCTGCCGGTTTCGGACATGTCCAAAGCAACCTGGTTCTTTGCTTTTTCTACCAACTGTTCGATTCTGGTCGGCTGAATTCTGGCATCTTTAACTAAATCCTCCAAAGCAATTCTGGCAATCTCACGCCTTACAGAATCAAAGGATGAAAGCCTTACTTCATTAGGCGTGTCACTGTCCAGTTCAACGTCAACCCCGGTTGCCAGTTCAAAGGCACGAATGTTTCTTCCTTCCTTACCAATAATTCTGCCTTTAATTTCATCTGACTCTAATTTGATTGTAGAAACTGTATATTCGGCGACCCAGTCAGTAGCACCGGCTGCCATGGCGTTAACTAATATTTCCCGTGATTTAATATCTTTCTGTACCCTAACTTTTTCTTCCGCTTCCTTAATTTTTTTAGCAATCTCATTTTTAAGCTGTTCCTCGAGGTTTTCCAGAATGATTTTTTTGGCTTCTTCGGCCGTTAGGGAGGTGATTTTTTCAAGTTTACTGATTAACTCTGATCTGATCTTAGAAAGTTCTTGTTCTTGTCTTGTGAGCGCTTCTCTTAAAGATCCTGTATCTTTTTCAGACTTTTCTACCTGCGAAAGTCTTGATTCTAAAAGTTCTGCTTTTTGGACGATTCTTTTCTCAATATCAAGAGACTCTTGGCGAATTTTTCTTGTTTCTTCCTCTGCAGACTTTTTAATCCTAAAAGCTTCATCTCTGGCATCCTGAATGATTTCTCTGGCTGTTGATCTAACATCATCTGTATGAGCCTGCCCGCCCACGGACACAACAACTTTTTTAGGTGATTTGTCAAAATTAGCCATTTATATTGTGGAAAGTGTGCCAAAAGAAGGCTTGCCGTTTTGGCAAGCGGTTATTTGTTAAGTTTTAAGAAGCAAGAGTTTGCAAAATACTCCATAACACTTTAAGTAAACAACCCTCTATTTGGCTACTTTCAAGAAACAATTTTATCGCTTTTTTGCAAAATTTGCAAACACTTCTTTAATTGTTTCAAAGTCGAAACCGCGAGTTATAAGATAAGAATAGACCTTTTTTTTAAAATCTTGCTCAGAAAGATTTTTCCACGATTTTAATTTCTTTTGAAGGGCTTTTTGGGCAATTGCAGTTTGATTTTGATATTTTGACAAAACAAGATCTATGATTTCTTTTGTGATTCCCCTATTTATTAGTTCTCTTTTAAGGACGATGGTTCCCTTAGGATTTGATCTTATTCGAGAGTGCACCCACCATTTTGCAAATTCACTATCATCTAAATAATTATATTTTTTTAGTTTTTCAACAATACTTTTAACGATATGGCTTTCCTGTGCTTGCCTAAAAGTGATATTTTGAGATTTTGCGATTTTTTTAGATAAATACTGGAATGTTTCTCTTTCACTACGCGGCCTAAAAGATAAAAAATGCAGAGTTTTATCCGTAAGTTTTGATAATTCTTCTTTTGAGATTAATTCACTTATCTGTTTTTCTGATAAGTTCTGGCCAACTTTTAAATTGTTTTTTAGAAGAATTTCGGCATCAATTCCAATACCAAAAACCCCATCCAAATAAATATTGAAGCGGTTAACTTTCTTTTTCTGGGGTTCTATCGAAGTAATAAGGGGCACTTAAGCAACAGCTATTTCTTCTAAGATTTCGTCGCTTTCGCTTTCTGAATCAGTAACTTTTTTGGACTTTTGTGGAATTCCTTTTTTTACTTTGTTCCAAATTTCTTTTTCAAGAGCAGTATAATCCTTTTTATGTTCATTGAAGTAGGCTTTGGCACTTTCCCTACCTTGACCGATTAGTTTTGTACTCCATCTAAAAAATGCCCCTGACTTTGTTACTAAACCAAGCTCCAATGCTACATCCAAAATTCCGCCTTCTTTGGAAATCCCTTCATCTGACATAATGTCAAATTCGGCTACCCGAAATGGCGGCGCTAATTTATTTTTAACTACCTTAACCCTATGTCTTGTTCCAATTACTTTTTCTCCTTCTTTAATATTTTCAATTTTTCTGACATCCAACCTGATTGAGGAGTAAAATTTAAGCGCTCTGCCTCCGGGGGTTACTTCCGGATTGCCGAACATCACGCCAATTTTCTCCCGTAATTGATTTGTAAAAACGGCCGCAGTTTTTGATTTTGAAATCGCACCAGTTAGTTTTCTTAAGGCCTGCGACATTAATCTTGCCTGAACCCCCATAATGGAATCTCCCATCTCTCCTTCTATTTCTGCCCGGGGTACTAAAGCTGCAACAGAATCAACAACTATTACATCAATTGCACCGGATCGAATCAATGTCTCTGTTATTTCTAAAGCTTGTTCTCCGGTATCCGGCTGGGAAATTAGTAAATCATCCAGATTAACACCAACAGTTTGAGCCCAAGACGGGTCAAGAGCATGCTCAACATCAATAAGTGCCGCCGATCCTCCATTTTTTTGGGCTTGGGCAATTACTGCTAGTGCCAGTGTAGTTTTACCTGACGCTTCCGGTCCGAATATTTCAATAATTCTTCCTCTTGGAAAACCGCCGATTCCAAGAGCTAAATCTACAGGAATAGATCCGGTGGAAATAATTTCTGCCTCCAGTTTACCAACCGCTTCCCCCATTTTCATGATGGCCCCTTTGCCGTAGGCTTTTTCTATCTGGGAAATTGCAGTTAAAATTGCTTGTTTTTTGGCGTCGGAGGTACTCATCAAACTTTGTTTAAAGCAGTTATTTTCACGACTAGTTTTACTACAGATTTGCCAAAATTACAAGAGGTGATAAAATATTCAAGAATTTTCTGTGGAGTTATAATCAAATGCTTTAGCATTTGAAGAGGAGGAATGACTAAGCGAAAAAGTCGTGTACCAAATGGTATGTTAACGTTAAAGCGAAGTCCTAGACCCGTGGACGAAGTCGAGGATCGCAAGCTTTGCTTATTTCGACGAACGGAGTATATCAGCACTTTGTCTGATGTATTACCGAATACTTACGGGGTGTAGTTCAGTTGGCTAGAACGCCAGGCTGGGGGTCTGGAAGTCGCCGGTTCAAGTCCGGCCACCCCGACAAAATAAAAATTTGACAACGGGGAATAAAAAGGTTTAGATATAATAAATGGGTTTTCTGGATCTTGTCAAAAATCTTTTTGGGAAAAAAGAGCAACCGCCGCCAACATCACCTAGCGAATCAGCTAATCAACCAACGCAATCTGGTGATGGCCAATTTATGAATCCTCAAAATCCGGCTAATAGCCAAAACCAAACGCCGCCATCGGAACCTCAACAATAATAGGAAAATTTCAGTACTATTCGTACACGGTTCGAGGTGCGAATTTGGGAGGACTTGCTACCGCCTGGGCGACTGCCCTTCGATAGACTCAGGGCAATCACCTCCTAGGTGATTGCTTACCTTTTCTAGCCTTCTGGGCAAGGCCGTATTTACGTCTTTCCTTAACCCGGGGATCTCTTGTTAAAAGTCCAGCTCTTTTAAGAATCGGTCTAAATTCCAAGTTAGCTTTAGATAATGCCCGCGACAAACCATGAACCACCGCTAGCAGTTGCCCGCTCTTTCCAGAACCTGAAACTTTAATGGTTGCCCAGTAATCATTTTGGGATTTTGTCAGAACAAAAGGCTTTTGCCATAAACTCTTGGCAACTTTACTTGGGAAATATTGATTAATTGCCTGTCCATTTACCAAAATTTGCCCATCTCCCTTATAAAGCATTACTCTGGCCACGGCTTCTTTTCTGCGCCCATGCGCCGAAATAATCTCCGATTTTTGATTTTCCTTTTTCATTTTCTGGCAACTTTCAAGCTGGTATGTTTTAGTTGCTGAGGCGTAGTGCTGACAGTGGCTATAAACTTGCTCGCATAAGGATAATTATTATCTGAATAGACAAAAAGTTTTTTAAGCATCATTTTGCCAAGTTTTGTTTTTGGCATCATTCCGGTAATGGCATTTCTTATTAATTTTTGGGGATTTTCTTCCCTAATTTGTGCGGCAGTCTTTATTTTTAATCCTCCGGGAAAATGCGAATGATGATAGTATTTTTTATGAAATTCTTTTTTTCCAGACAGAACAACATCTTTGGCATTTATGACCACTACATAATCTCCAGAATCAAGATATGGCACATATGATGATTTATTTTTGCCCATTAAAAGATAAGCGGCTTCACTGGCAAGTCTTCCCAAAACTTTTCTTTTTGCATCGATAAGATGCCAGTTTCTATTTATTTGGTCATTTTTCATCTTTGTTCCCTTCCTTATTTTTTGTATTAATTTTTAAATTTTTAACACGTCTTCCATTTTTCTTTTTTGAAGGTGTAGTTTGTGAAGCTTTCGATTTCTCCCAGTTAAGAAATTCAATTCTAGCCATCGGGGCAGAGTCGCCCCTTCTGGGACCTAATTTAATAATTCTGGTGTAACCACTAGTTCTATCATTTAATTTTGGAGTAATATCCAAAAGCAGCCTTCTAAAAGCTTTTTTAGTTAAAAAAGCTGCCAGCTCTCTTTTTTTATATAACTTATTGCTTTTAATATAAGTTACCAATTTTTCCACAAACGGTCTTGCAAACTTCGCCTTAGCAAGGGTAGTAGTCACCCTGCCTTCTTCAATTAGCGAATTTGCCAGATTTGCAAGTAGAGCCTTTCTGCTTGCAGTATCTCTTGAGAGTCTTTTACCGAATACCAAATGTCTCACTTTTTCTCAATACTTCTTTCTCTCAGTTTCTCTTCAACTAGCTCGATTGATTTAGGTCCGACATTCTTCATTTTGGTAAGCTCTTTTCTGTCTTTAGTTAAAAAATCTCCAATTGTTTCTACTTTACCTGCTTTAAGACTGTTGGTAAGTCTTACTGGTAAATCCAGTTCCTCCAGTGATGTATTCAATACTTCAGAAGTTAAAGCAACTGTTTCTTCATGCTTTGTTTTCTTTGTACTTGCCGGTGGTTGATAAATTATCATAAAGAGATCTTGCAATATTTTTGAAGCCTGTTTTAAAGCCTCTGATGGTTTAATTGTGCCGTCGGTTTTTAATTCGATTGTCAATTTATCATAATTGGTTATTCGACCAACACGGGTAGAATCCACGCTATAATTAACACTGGAAATTGGGGAGAAATTCGCATCAATTGGAATTACTCCAATTTCGGCTGCGGCCCTCTCTGTGGCAAGTGAGTATCCTCTGCCATTTTCCGCAACCATTTGGACGGTCAATCTTGCTTTTGAATCAGAAAGGTGGGCTAAAACTAAATCCCCATTTGTAATTTCCACCCCAGCAGCCTTTTCGATATCTTTGGCTTTAACTTCTTTAGGCCCCCTTAAGTCTAAGGTTAATTTAACTGGTTTCTCTCCTGAGATTTTGAGTTTAACTTTTTTTAAGTTTAATATAAATTCGACAACATCCTCTGTCATCCCAGGCAAAGATGAAAATTGATGCTTAGCCTGTGAAATTTTTACTTGAGTTATTGCCGCCCCAGCAAGAGAACTTAAAAGTACTCGACGAAGCGAATTCCCGATAGTGTGACCATAACCTTGATCCAGCGGCTCGATTATAAATTTTCCAAATTCTGTGGTTTCTTTTTCTGTAACTACTTCTATTTGTGATAAGTCCAACATTTAATTCACCTCCTTAACTTTTATCTTGAATAAGCTGACTAGCATCTTGTTCTCTATCGAGAATAATATTCAACTATAAGCGTTTCATCTACTTGCGCATCAATATCTTCTCTTTCAGGTTCTGAAACAACTTTTCCTACTATAGCCTTTTTTGTAAGCCATGACGGTATTTTTAAATCTTTAGTTTCCTCAGACAGTTTTTTAATAAAATCAAAATTTGCGGCTTTTGTAGAAAGAGATATTACATCGCCGATTTTAACATTGTATGAAGGAATAGTCACTCTTCTGTCATTCACTTTTACGTGACCATGAGATACAAGCTGTCTTGCCTGATACCTGGTTTTTGCCAAATTAAGTCTGTAAACAACGTTGTCAAGGCGCGTTTCCAAAAGAGCCAGGAGTGCTTGACCGGTTGTAGTTTTTTTCCTTGAAGCAATTTCAAAATACCTTTTAAATTGTCTCTCAAGTACTTGGTAAATTCTTTTGACTTTTTGTTTTTCTCGCAGCTGGATCGCAAATTCAGAGGATTTTTTACGAATTCTGCCTCCATGTTGCCCAGGAGGTGCTGCATTTCTTTTTATCACCGGGCACTTGGCTTGTCCACATAAAGCAACACCTTCTGCCCTACATAGTCGATGTTTTGGTCCAGTATATCTAGCCATTTTCTTAAACTCTTCTCCTTTTTGATGGACGCGGTCCGTTGTGCGGAATGGGAGTAACATCAGCAATCATAGTTATATTTAATCCTTGCGATTTAAATGCTCTGATTGCTCCATCCCTCCCCGGTCCCGGTCCTTTTACAAAAATTTCGACACTTCTTATACCAAGTTCTCTAGCTTTTTTAGCTACATCTTCAACAGCTGTTGTGGCAGCATATGGTGTAGACTTTCTCGCACCCTTGAAGCCGGAGGCACCTGCAGAACCCCATACTAGTGTTTGACCATTCTGATCGGTAAGAGTGATGATGGTATTATTAAAAGTGGCTGTCACATAAGCCTTTGCATGGCTTATATTTTTAGCAATTATTTTTTTTGATTCTTTTGGTTCTTTTGCCATATATTATTTACCTTGTTGCGTTGTCTTTTCCATACGGACTGCAACTTCCTTCCTAACAGTACCAATAGTCACTCTTTTACCCCTTTTTGTTCTTGCATTTACCCGGGTTCTTTGACCTCTTACTGGTAAATTTTTACTATGTCTTATTCCTCTATATGAACCAATTTCTTGCAGTCTTTTAATGCTGCTTTGTATCTCTCTTCTTAAATCTCCCTCAATTTTGTACTTTTCAATTTCTTTTTGAAGTTTTGCGATTTCCTCTTCTTTCAAATTTTTTGTTCTAGTATTGGGATCAATTTGACAGACAGCAAGTATCTGTTTTGTCAAGGTCGGACCTATTCCATAAATATACGGTAAGGCCGCTTCGATTCTTTTGTCGTTTGGTAAATCTATCCCTGAAATTCTCGTCATCTTAATTATCCTTGACGTTGCTTATGACGCGGGTTTGGACAAATTACGTAAAGTCTTCCCTTGCGTTTTACGATTTTGCAACTAATACATCTTTTTTTAATACTTGCTTGTACTTTCATCTGTATCTAAAAATTATCCTTCCTTTTGTTAAATCATAGGGAGTTATCTCCAGTTTTACTTTATCTCCCGGTAAAATACGCACATAATGAATTCTCATTTTCCCGGAAAGATGACATAAAACAATTTTGTCCTCGGTGACAGATGGAATTTGTCCAGTTTTTACCATCACCCTAAACATCGTGTTGGGCAAAGCTTCGGTTACCTCACCTTCAATTTCAATAATACCTGGTTTTGCCATGTTAAAAAATTATATTAAATTTAAATTTTACCAGTTTCATAAATAAGGTGTCAATACTATAGGGCCATCTTTTGAGATTACGACTGTTTGTTCAAAAAGTCCTCCCAGCGACCCGTCGCTTGTAGTAATCGTCCATCCGTCTTGCTCAAGCTTTACCTCACCTGATCCTTGGGTGTAAATTACTTCTATTGCAAGAACCATATTTTCTAAAATTTTAGGACCTGTTTGTCTTTTCCCAAAGCAAGGAATGACAGGATCCTCATGAAGATTCTTGCCAATTCCGTGCCCTGTCAAATTTCTAACAACTGAATAGCCATTACTTTCAATTCCGTCCTGAATGGTTGCTGATATATCTCCAATACGATTGCCGATTCTTGCCCTTTCTATTGCGCGCTTTAATGTTTTTTTGCCTACGTCAAGAAATTTTTTTTTGTCTTCTGTAATCTTTCCTACACAAAGAGAAACGGCCATATCGCTATGATACCCCTTGTACAAAACACCAATATCGATACCCAAAATATCGCCGTCTTTAAGCAGACGTCTTTTAGGGATTCCATGAACAACTTCCTCATTTATTGTTGTACAAATTGTCCACTTATAGTCATCAACAGTCATAAATGAAGGACCAGCTCCTCTTTTTTCCATTTCAGCTCTGGCAATATCATTCAAATTGCTGCAAGACTCTCCGGCTTTTACCATCTCAGTTAATTTTTTTAAAACGAGAGAGCAGATTTTGCCCGAAGTTTCCATAAGCTCTATTTCTCTTCTTGTTTTTTGTAAACTTTTGCGATTATCTATAGTTTTCATTGGCAATTTTTTGGCTGATTTCTTTTGCAATCATTTCAACCGGTCTTTCCCCGTCTATCTCTTCCAATATCCCCCTTTCTCTGAAATATCCAAGTAAAGGTTCAGTCTCTTTATGATAAATTTCCAGTCTTCTGGTTAGTACTTTGAGATTGTCATCGGTTCTTGCTCTTGCAAGTAATCTTCTAATTGCTTCCTGGTCAGAGACTTTAATGTAAAATACTCTGTCTATATCTTGATCCAACCCCTCAAGTTGAGCGTAATTTCGAGGGTAGCCGTCAAGGACATAGCCTCTTTTGCAATCCGGTTGCAAAAGACGCTCATGCAAGGTTTTAGTCGCCAAATGATCAGGGACCAGATTACCCACGTCAAGAGCTCTTTTAATATCGGCACCACCCTGACTTTGCGATTTAGACTTATCCCTAAAAAGTTGGCCCATTTCAATATAGGGCAAGTCCAATTTTCCGGCCAGTAATTTCGCCTGCGTCGACTTACCACTTCCCTGACTTCCTAAAAATAGCAATTTCATATACCCCTCCTTAGGAATGTGTCGTAGTCTCTCATTACCAGTTGAGATTCTATATTTTTAGACGTTTCCAAAATGACTGCCACAACTATTAAAAGACCAGTTCCCCCGATTAGGAGTGTCTGTATTCCTGTCAAAGATTGCCCAATTGAAGGCAGTATTGCGATTAAACCCAAAAATATGGCACCAAAGAGAGTAATTCTTAAAGAAACAAAGTCTAAATATGATTTAGTCGGAGAACCGGGCCGGATCCCTGGCAAAAACCCTCCCTGCTTCATTAGCATTTCGGATATTTGCTTGGTATTGAATGCTACTGTTGTGTAAAAGTAAGTGAAGGCAACTACCAATAAAAAATACGTGACGTTATATACAATTTGGTCTGGGCTAAAAAGCCTTTGGAGGCTTTGGGCAAAATTGGCAATTACTACATTAGGTGACCTTTCGAAAAATCTGGCGAAGGTTGTGGGCAAAAGAATCAATGAGACAGCAAAAATGATTGGAATAACCCCCGCCTGATTGACCCTAAGGGGAATATAACTTGATACCGCAGAAGGAGCACCTTCTTGCGCCCTTCTTGAATAGTGCACCTTAATAGGTCTTCTTGCCTCAGTTACAATTACTATTGAAACTACAACCAGTAGTGCCATTGCTACAAAGATAACCAGGTTTCTAATTTGGGAGGGATCAAAAACAGAAACCTGTTGGGCAAATCCTATTGGTAATCTGCCTACAATGCCTGCGAAAATTATCATGGAGATACCATTGCCGACACCTCTTTGCGAAATTAACTCACCAAGCCACATCAAAAGTATGGTTCCCGTAGTCATTGTAAAAACAAGTGAAATT
The DNA here is from genome assembly GCA_001774945.1 of Candidatus Curtissbacteria bacterium RIFCSPHIGHO2_12_FULL_41_17. Lineage (GTDB taxonomy): Bacteria > Patescibacteriota > Microgenomatia > Curtissbacterales > GWA2-41-24 > 2-12-FULL-41-17. The sequence continues at coordinate 52,454 of MFBL01000015.1, read as the reverse complement.
AATGTAATTGGATCAAGTCTTTCAATAATCTTGGCATTGAGAAGAAGAATATACATTCCAAATGCTTGGATAACCGTAAGCGGAACCGTCAAGTATCTGGTATACTGATTTATTTTCTCCCTTCCGGATTCTCCTTCTTTGGCAAGTTCTTCCAGTTTGGGAAAAACCATTTGTAAAAGCTGCATAATAATACTGGCATTGATATATGGGTTTAACCCCAAAGACATAACAGAAAAATTTGCAAGCGTTCCTCCAGAAAAAATATCTAAAAGGGAAAGAAGCTGATTTTCGCCAAATAATCTCTTAATGGATTCCAAATCAACACCGGGGACAGGGACAAAAACAAAAACCCTGAAGACGAAAAAAACAAAAGCAGTAAAAAGAATCTTTCCCCTTAATTCCTTAACATTGAAGATTTTAACTATTGTTTCCAGTAACTTCTGCAATTGATTCATAAGACTTAGCTATTGGATTTGTCTTTTATTTTTGCCACTTTTTGTAATGCCCTCTTGGACATTGGTAATTTTATTTCAAGAGGAAAGTTTAATTGACCATCTCCTAATACTTTCACCCCGAAACGTACCGCATCTTCCTTGTCAACAATTCCGAATTTAATTAAAGATTCAAGGTCCACGATGGATCCTTTTGGCAAAAGGTTTAAAACTTTTAAATTTATTACAATCGGTTTTTTGGAAATCTTACTATTTCCCTTACCTCTCTTGTATGGAAGTCTTTTAAAAATCGGCCTTTGACCACCTTCATAATGAGGATGGGTTATAGGAATTTTTCCTCTGACATTTTGTCCTTTCGTACCTTTTCCCCCCGTTTTACCCTTACCGGATCCCAATCCTCGTCCAATTATTTTTTTTCTTTTTTTATTTATTTTTGGTAAATTACTTAGTTTCATTTTGATAATTCTTTTAATGCCTCAAGGGTAGCATAGACATTTGAGGCTTTATTTTTAGTCCCTAGAATCTTACTTGAAATATTTCTGATACCTGCGGCTTCAACTACGGCTCTGACTGCACCTCCGGCAATAACGCCAGTCCCTTCTGGTGCTGGCTTTAGTAAAATCTTGGCCGCACCTCTTTTTATGTAGATATCGGCAGGAATCGATCCTTTTATAATCGACACGTCTATTAAATGTTTCTTGGCATAGGCTATTCCTTTTCTAATAGCGGAAGCCACGTCTCTTGATTTACCTTTACCTACACCTACTTTTCCTTTTCTGTCTCCAACTACTAATAATGCTGAAAATCCAATTCTGTTGCCCCCTTGAGTTTTTTTTGAAACACGATTAATTTGGACAACTTTTTCTTCGAAATCCTTTGCCGTTTCTATGTATTTTTGGGCAATTTGTGCCATCAGAAAATCAATCCTCCTTTTCTTGCTCCTTCGGCTAAAGATTTTATTCGGCCGTGATATTTGTAACCACCACGGTCAAATACAGTCTTTTTTATTTTTTTGGAAAGTGCAGTTTTTGCAAGATTTAGACCTACCTCATAAGCCTGTTTTATTTTGCTAGTTTTAGATATTTCTTTTGATTTTGCTCTTGGAAATTTTAGGTCAGATAAAGAAATAATGGTGTGACTAGCCGCATCATCTATGATCTGTGCATAAATATGTTTATTCGAACGGAAAACTGCAAGTCTAGGCACAGAAGAAGTCCCAATAACTTTTTTGCGGACTTGCGCATGTCTTATTAACCTTCTTTGCCAATGGTTTTTGCCGTTTGATTTTGTGACTTTCAAATACTACCCCCTACTGCTTTAACAGTTTTTCCGGCTTTTTTTCTTATGATTTCACCGAAATATTTGATACCTTTTCCTTTGTATGGCTCCGGTGGCCTTACTTTTCTGATTCTCGCTGCAATTTCACCGACAACTGCTTTATCAGAACCGGAAACAATTATTTTATTTTCTTGAGTTTCCATATCTACTCCCGGGGTCTTTGGAATAATTACCGGATGAGAATAACCTACATTTAAAACTAAATCATCACCCTGTTTTGCAGCCCGATAACCAACTCCAATTAATTCGAGAGTCTTTTGGTGCCCAACTGTTACTCCCTTAATCATGTTAGCAATAATACTTCGGGTTAAACCGTGCAATGATTTGGTAAATTTAGTTTCATCTTTACGGGAAATTACCACTTTATCTTCTGAAATTTCTACTTTTATTTGCCCATGAAATCCAAACACCAGTTCTCCCTTTGGGCCCACAACTTTAACCTGAGAATCTATAATACTTACTCTTACGTCTTTTGGAATTATTATCGGTAGCTTTCCTATTTTAGACATATTTTTTACCAAATCCGGCAAATTATTTCGCCTCCCAATTTTTTAGCTTTTGCTTGGTCACCGGTCATCAACCCTTTTGATGTGGAAACGATTGATATACCTTTACCTCCCTTTACTCTTTTAATATTTTTGCTTTTTTTATATACCCGCAATCCAAGTTTAGAAATTCTTTCAATTTGAGTTATTTTAGGTTTTTGATTTTCATATTGAAGTTCAATCATTATATGTGAATTTTCTTTAGTAGTTTTACCTACAATATTTTCTCTCTCTAATAATTTTGCTATTTCTTGTTTGAATTTAGAAAAGGGAACAGCAACGCTAGATTTTTTTGCCATATAGCCATTTTTAATGGCAACAAGCATATCTGAAACTGGATCCATATATCTCTTTTACCAGGAAGCTTTTTTGACTCCCGGAATTTCTCCTTTGTGAACTAATTCTCTAAAACATAGCCTACAAAGTCCGAATTTTCTCATATAAGCGCGAGGTCGACCGCAAATTTTACATCTATTAACATATCGTACGTAAAATTTTTGCTTCTTGTCATTTTTAATTATTTTTGATTTTTTCGCCATAAAATTTATTCGTTTTTAAATGGTAATCCTAAAAGCTCAAGTACTCTTTTCGATTTTTCAGGGTTTGTATTTTTTATCGAAATTGTTACTGACAAACCTCTAATTTTATCTATTTTTGAATACTCTATTTCGGGAAAAATTATCTGTTCTGTTAACCCAAGTGTATAATTACCATCCTTATCAAATTTTGATTGGGAGATACCCCTAAAATCTCGAATTCTGGGGATTGCTACTCTGATCAGCCTCTCTAAAAATTGCCAGGCTTTCTTGCCTCTTAAAGTCACCTTTACACCGATAACATCTCCTTGTCTTAATTTAAAACCGGCGATTGCCTTTTTGGCTTTTGTCCATTTAGGTTTTTGCCCAGAAATAAGAGAAATCTGTTCAGTCACTTTCCCGATTACATCTTTATTAATTAAAGCATCAGCTACTCCCACGTTAACAGTAATTTTTTCAATTATAGGCACTGATAAATCATTTTTTAGACCAAATTCCTCTTTTAGTTTTGGTGTGACTTCTGTCTGAAATTTCGAATATAGATTGGTCATTTGAGTATTCCTTTACATTTTTTACAGATTCGATTTTTTTTGCCCGCTTCAATTAAAAAACCTATTCGTGTTTGTTTGCCGCATTTTGGACAAATTAATGATACTTTGGCAACTGAAACTGACCTGGAAATTTCATAAATTCCGCTAGACTGACCTTTTGAAACCTTTTTATGTTTTTTAATTATATTAATTGATTCTATTAATACCTTACTTTCTTTTGGAAAAATTTTGCCGATCTTTCCCTTTTTACCTTTATCCTTTCCCGCACTTACCAAAACTTCATCACCAACTTTGAATTTGAACATTTCAAACAACCTCCTTTGCCAGTGATGCGATTTTCGTAAAACCATTTTCTTTAACTTCAACCGCCACAGGGCCAAATATTCTTGTCCCGCGAGGGGCATTTGACGGAGAATCAATTATAACCGCTGCATTATCGGAAAACCTGATATATGAACCGTCTTTACGTCTAGTTTCCTTTTTAGTTCTAACAACAACTGCTTTGACTATCTCGTGATCTTTGACTGTACCAGTAGGAATTGCCCCTCTAACAGTACAGGTTACAACATCTGCCAGTTTCGCAAATCGTCTTTTGGTACCTTTACCGATTCCTATAATCACTAGGATTTTTGCACCGCTATTATCTGCTGCTGTCAGTTTTGATCTTACCGAAAGCATATTAGTCTAAAACCTCCAGGATTTTAAAATGTACTTGTTTGGCAAGTGGTCTGGTTTCAATTATTTTGACTTTTTGACCGATTGCCAACTGGCGATCATTATAAGCATTAAAATTTTTAGTTTTAGTAATCATCTTTTTATAAAGAGGGTGTTTTGTCTTTACCAAAACCTTTACCACCACAGTTTTTGGCATTTTGTTGGAAATTACAGTTCCCGTTTTAACTTGTGACATTTTTCTTTACTTTCTTTTCAGATATGTTAGGTTTTATCGCAAAATATTTAAGTTTTAAAATAGTTTCGAGACGTGCCAGATCCTTCTTTTTTTTACTTATTAGATGTACATTCTTTAACTTTCCCATTTTTAATTCGAGCTTGTTGACTACGATTTCACTTACCAACTGATCAATTTTTTTCTGGATCTCTTCAATATTTTTATTTTTAAGTTCCATTAAATCCTTTTTTTTCATTTTGAGATAATTAATGTTTTAATGGGTAATTTATGAGATGCGAGTCTCATTGCCTCATTTGCTGTCTCATTTGTAACAGCTCCCATTTCAAAAATTATAGTTCCGGGTTTTACTACAGCTACATAATGATCAACATCACCTTTTCCGGAACCCATTCTTGTTTCTGATGGCTTTTTTGTCACGGGTTTATCCGGAAAAACTCTAATCCAAATTCTACCTCCTCTTTTTGTATAATGAGTCATAGCTCTTCGTGCGGCCTCAATCTGCCTTGCAGTAATCCATCCAAGCTCTAAACTCTTTAAACCCCAAGACCCAAATACAAGAGAAGTTCTGGATCTTGATAAACCTTTTATGTTGTTTCTGAATTGCTTTCGATATTTTGCTCGTTTTGGCGCTAGCATATAACCCTCCTTCGGAGGAATTTCCAATTTCCATTTCGACTCGAAACTCGCTTGCGGCGAGTAATTTCCAATTTCCAATTATTACTTCTCATAATAGTTGCTTTTTAAAGAATGGAGCTCTATTGAAAAAGCTATTTCAATAGAAGCGAAATTCTCGCAAGGACGAAACTATGTTTCGCCCTTATAAATCCAGGATTTAACTCCTACTACTCCTGATTTGGGCACTTTTGCATCTATTTTGGCAAAATCAATATTTGCCCGAATCGTATGGAGTGGAATCGCCCCAAATTTTAAAGTTTCGGTTCTGGCAATTTCTGAACCGCCAAGCCTGCCTGAAACTGATATTCTGGCTCCTTTTGCTCCGGATCTTTTTATCCTTTCTAAGGCTTGATTGATTACTCTTCTAAATGGGATTCTTCTCTCCAGCTGGTCTGCAACGTTTGCAGCAATAAGATAAGCATCCAAGTCTGGATTTTTAATTTCTTCAAATTTTATTTCTAATTTTTTGGGGTCTTGGATTTTAAATTTTTTAATCAATTCTTCTTTTAACTGCTCGATCCCTGTTCCGCCGCGACCAATAGCAATTCCGGGACGGGAAACATGAACAATAATTGTTCTTTTGTCAAATGATCGTTCAATTTCGACTTTTGCAATACCAGCACTTTTTAGTCTTAACATTAGAAACTGACGAAGTTGGCGATCTTCTAAAAGATACTGGGAGTAGATTTTACCAGAAGCAAACCATCTAGAGCTCCAAGTATAGACGTTTCCTAATCTAAATCCAATTGGATTAACCTTTTGGCCCACGACAGCTCCCTTCGGTCGGTAGTGAATAGTGAATAGTGAATAGTGAATAGTTATTTAAAAATATTTTTGAATTTTGATTTGTCATTTTGATTTTTGATTTTTAATATTTGATTTCGGGTCTTCGCCTTTTGATACTTCTGGTGCCTTTGGTACTTCTTTAGTCTCTTCTGCCTCAAGTATGACTTTGATGTGGGTTGTTCTTTTTAAAATAGGGTGAACCCTTCCTCTGGCAACAGCCCGGGACCTCTTAAACACCGGTCCTTTTGAGATTATTATCTCTTTAATAAGTAAAGACTCATCTTTATGCCCAAAATTGTTACGGGCATTGGCCATTGCAGAGAGCAATACTTTTTTAATAATCTTTGACGACTTGTTAGGGACGAAGTCCAAAATTTTTACCGCATCAGTCGGTTTCATTTTTTTAATTTGATTTACCACAAGAAAGATCTTTTGCCCGGATATTCTGATATTTTTTGCGTAAGCTGTAATTTGATTCATACTTATTTTTTAGCAGATGATTTTTCTGTTATCTTGCCATGACCTCTAAAAGTTCTGGTAGGGGCAAATTCCCCCAATCTATGACCTACCATGGGTTCCGAGACAAATACATTAATAAAAATTCGTCCGTTGTGAACAGCAAATGTATGCCCAACAAATTCAGGCGGAATTTGACTTGCCCTTGCCCAGGTTTTAATCGGTTCTTTTTTAGCGGATTCTTTTTGGGCTAAAACCTTTTTAATAAGCTTCTTGTCAATATATGGACCTTTTTTGATTGATCTGCTCATTTTTTTAAATTCTCCTTCTTTGCAGTATGAACTTCGTAGATAGTTTAGTTTTCTTTCTGGTCTTTCCAAAAGCTCGTTTTCCGCTTGGAGTCTTCGGGTTCATACCTGTTCCTGATTTTCCTTCACCACCGCCATGGGGGTGTGATCTTGGATCCATTGCTACACCTCTAACATGGGGTTTAATTCCGAAATGACGTGATTTGCCAGCCTTTCCGAAAGTGATATTTTTCCAATCTTCATTGCCTATTTGACCAATGGCTGCATAACATTTGCCGTGAATCTTGCGGATTTCTTTTGAAGGCAATTTTACATGTACCCACTGGCCTTCTTTTGCGGATATAATCGCGCCTGTGCCTGCGCTTCTGACAATTTGTGCGCCGCGACCGGGAATAAGTTCAAGATTATGGACAACAGTCCCAATCGGGATTTTGCCAATCTCAAGAGCATTGCCTGGTTTTATCTCTACCTTCTGGCCGGCGACGACCTCATCACCGACTTTAAGATCGACTGGGGATAGAATATATCTTTTTTCCCCGTCCTTGTAGTGTAAAAGGGCAATTGAGGCGCTTCTATTCGGATCATACTCGATAGCGGCAACTACCGCAGGAATCTCCCTTTTATCTCGCTTAAAATCGATTAACCTTAGATTTCTTTTATGTCTTCCGCCCCGACCCTTTGCTGTTACTCTTCCATGAGATCTTCCAGAAGATTTAGGAAGAGGAATCAATAAAGTCTTTTCAGGTTTAGATTTAGTAATTACTTTATTTTCCAGAATTGATTTAAATCTTTGTCCTGGTGTTTGCGGTTTAAAAACCCTAAGAGACATGTATTTACTCCAAGGGAAAACCAAGGTTTCCCCTTGGTATTCCTCTTTCTCCAATGGACAAATTTGAACTGGCAAAGCCAGATTCAAATTTAATTTTAGTTTTTTTAAAAATTTGGACTACCACTATAGTTCTTTCCCTTCTGCAGAAACTTGCTCGGTTTCTTTTTCTTTAACGCCTTTTAACTGCTGTTTTTTATTTTTTTCTGTCCTTTTGGGCATAAACATGGCAATTTCCTGACCTTCCCTAAGATAGACAATGGCCTTTTTGCCTCCGCCAACTGCTGTTGTTTTTCGACTTTTGGCAATTCTTTTCCTCTTTGGGGCAAATTTGGCCATATTTACCTTTTTAACCTTTACGGAAAACTGATTTTCAATAAGTTTTTTTATTTGCTTTTTTTTAGCAGACTGCGCAACCACAAATGTATAGATGCCGCTGGTCATCTGTTTGTAGGCTTTTTCGGATTGCAGAGCTTTTTCAATTAAACTTGCTTGTTTCATTTTATGTCCTCGATTGCACTTTTAGAAAAGAGTAAATTATTGTGGGCTAGAACTTCATAAGCATTGAGGTTTGCCGTCAAATCGACAGAAAGGCCGGGAATATTTCTGGTTGCAAGCTTTACATTCGGTTTTGTATCTTCCAGGATTATTAATGTTCTGCCATGAATTTCGAGTTTGTTAAGAAGTTGCTGCGCCTGCTTTGTTTTTGGTTCCAACTTTTCAAAATTTGAAATTACCTTGACTGCGCCGTCGGCGTTTTTAAAAGAAAGGGCGCTTATTAGGGCCCTTTTCTTCATTTTTTTAGAAAGTATTAGCTTGGTATTTCTAGGTTTTGGTCCAAAAACTACACCTCCACCAACCCAAAGTGGTGATCTGATAGATCCGGCCCTTGCCCTACCTGTTCCTTTTTGCCGCCAGGGTTTAGTCCCTCCACCACGAACTTCTGCACGAGTTTTAGTCGATGATTTATGGGTTGACATATTCGCCAGATAAACCCTTACTGCTTGTGCCAGTAATAATTTATTGGGCTCTTGTCCAAAAATTTCTTTCGGTAAATTTATTACACCTTGTTTTGCACCATTAATATCAAAAACGGGAAAGTTGGTCGTTACCTTAACTTTCTGTGTTAATTTTTTAGAAATTGGTTTGGTTATTTTGTTACTTTCTATTTTTTTTGAATGCATTTCTTGACTTATTTGTGTCTTTTTAATTGATATTTTTTGGCGTATCTTTTTACTGATTTTCTGTGGCATTTTCTTTCTCCTTTTCCTCTGATTTTCTATCACCTTTTCGATTTTCTTTTGTGGTTACTTGCTGGTTCTCATCTTGCTTGCTTGTTTCTTTTTTTGTTGTTTGTCTATCTTGCTTTTCATCTTCTTTTGGTGAAGGTGGCAGCGTGTATCCCTGTCTGCTCGCCTCGCGAGGCGGGCCGGCAGGCACGGCTTTTGCCTTACCAGTTTTGGTGATTAGCAAAAGCCCCATTCTGGCACCAGGCACGGAACCTTTGATGACTAATAAGTTGTTCTCACTGTCTACTTCAAGGACTTCCAAATTATTTATTGTTTTTTTTGAAGCACCCAAGTGACCGGCCATTTTTTTACCTTTAAAAACTCTGCCCGGTGTTGTTGTTTGGCCGATGGAACCTGGCGCACGATGGCGGTCGGACTGACCGTGGGTTTTGGGTCCTCCAGCAAAACCCCATCTCTTAACACCACCGGCAAAACCTTTACCTTTGGTGATCCCGGTGACTTTAACTAAATCTCCCGGCTCAAAAACTGAAACTGTAACTTTGTCTCCGGAAGCAAAATTGGATTCGCCAGTTGTCACTTCTTTAATAAATCTCGGAGCAAACCCGGCAACCGAAACATGCGCATTCTGGGTTTTTTTTACCTTCTTTCTTCGACCGAAGCCGAGCTCAACCTTTCCATCTTTTTGCGACAGAATGACGTTAGGATCAGCTTTGATTAAAGTAACCGGAACACGATGTTCCCACTTATCAAATCTTGCTGTCATATTCAGTTTTAAACCCATTAGGCTATTTATCATCTTTACTCCTTCATTCACCAAATAAATACTAAAAAAGTAGGATACCTTAAAATTATTCCTTCGACGAGCTCAGGATTTTCAGGTGTCCCACCGATTAACGCAAATCGCTTGTGGTTAATCGTTAAATTGTATATTTAGTTGTTAGTTTTTAATACCTCCATTTTGACAATTTATAATTTCTAAACAAATCCCAATTTCCTAATTTTAAATTATTTAGGTCAATTAGGTTAATTAGGACAATTAGAAATTAACCTACATCTTGAGTTCTATATCCACACCGGCAGGTAAGTCCAAATGAGTCAAACTATCAATTGTCTTATTCGTTGGTTCGATTATGTCTATCAGACGCTTATGAATTCTCATTTCAAACTGTTCACGGGCGTCTTTATCGGTGTGCGGACTGGTAAGGACTATAAATCTTTCAATCTTGGTCGGTAGCGGTATTGGACCGGAAATCTTCGCGCCTGTTGAAAGCGCGGTATTGATTATGTCACGACAGGCCGCATCGATTACCCGTGCATCATATGCTTTAATTTTGACTCTGATTCTTCCTTTTGGCATTGACGTTTAATGATCTTACGAGGTTTTGCTTCGCAAGAAGTAAAATTTAAAGTGCCTGCCTGCCGGCAGGCAGGCAAAATTCAAAATCACAATTCCTTTCGGACAGCAATTGATAATCTTCGAGCGGAATTGTCGAGTTGAGAAGTTAGATTCTTAAGCGGTTAGGCTTGAAGTAAAATCTTATTATTGACATACTTTAATAGTTCTCGACTTCGCTCGAACAATCCTTCGCCAAGACCCCCTCATGTCATTCTCAGCCGATTCGGTCTGAGCGGAGTCTCTTTGGGACTCACGGTCGAAGACTTGACTGAGAATCTGGATTCTCGCTTTCGCGAGAATGACAAAAGTAAGGTATTCTAGCAAAAAAAATCCCCCCTTCGCAAGCTCAGGGCCTACGGCCTTCTGGCAAGCTCTGAGGAGACCCAAATCTCTTACGCAATTATCTTGCTGACTACGCCGGCGCCTACTGTGTGGCCACCCTCGCGGATGGCAAATCTAAGTCCTTCTTCCATAGCAACCGGCTCGATAAGTTTAACTTTCATTTTAATATTGTCTCCCGGCATAACCATTTCTGTTCCTTCGGGAAGAGTTGCTTCTCCGGTAACATCGGTCGTTCTTATATAAAACTGGGGTCTATAACCGGTAAAGAAGGGGGTGTGTCGTCCGCCTTCTTCTTTAGTTAGGATATACACCTCTGCCTCGAATTCGGTATGCGGTGTTGTCGAGCCGGGCTTTGCCAAAACCTGCCCTCTTTCAACGTCATCTTTTTCAATCCCTCGAAGTAGTACGCCGATATTGTCACCGGCTTGTCCCTGGTCTAGCTCTTTTCTAAACATTTCTACTCCTGTTACAATAGTTTTTTTTGTAGGTCTAATTCCGACAATTTCGATCTCCTCATTGACTTTTATAACGCCCCGTTCAACTCTGCCTGTAACAACAGTCCCTCGGCCTTTTATGGAAAAGACATCTTCAACCGGCATCAGGAAAGGTTTGTCTAAATCCCTTGCGGGAGTGGGGATTTTTTCATCAACTGCGGCCATTAAGTCTTCAATCGCTTTAACGGCTTGTGCATCTCCTTCAATCGCTTTAAGTGCCGAACCGCGAATGATTGTCGCATTTTTTCCATCAAACTGATATTTATCCAGAAGTTCGCGCACCTCAAGTTCCACAAGATCCAAAAGTTCTGCATCCTGAACCATATCCGTTTTGTTTAGAAAAACTACGATTGCCGGAACGTTTACCTGTCTGGCCAAAAGAACATGCTCTCTCGTCTGCGGCATCGGCCCGTCCGGAGCGCTTACAACCAGAATTGCACCGTCCATTTGGGCGGCACCTGTAATCATGTTTTTGATGTAGTCGGCATGGCCGGGGGCATCAATGTGGGCATAGTGACGCTTTTCCGTTTCGTACTCCACATGAGTAATATTAATAGTAATTCCTCTTTGTTTCTCTTCCGGGGCATTATCTATCTGATCAAAGGATTTCGCCTGAGCCAGACCTTTTTTGGATAGGACCTGAGTAATAGCACTGGTCAGCGTAGTTTTACCATGATCAACATGGCCAATCGTGCCAATATTTACGTGTGGTTTTGTTCGTTCAAATTTTTCTGCTGCCATGTCGTCAAAATTGCTCGTGCTATTCATGTTCTATTGAGAACATTAAACGCACTCAAATTTTTCCTCTCCAAATTTCTTTGAAATTTGGGTAAAAATAATATCAGGCTTTTTGCCAAGTTAAAACCTGACAGGCTGATATTAGTTGGAATAGTTTATATTATTCTGACAACAAAATGCAAGAGGAAGATTTAAAAGTACCACAGGTACCAAAAGCTTCTAATACTTCTTGCATTGACTAAATCACATTGTCAGCTTTGGTTAGTTTCACCCTTAACCTTTGCGACTATTTTATCGGCCCTTCACTTCGTCGCGTCTGACGCGACTTCGTTCATGGTAAACTCTTTACTAACTTTCTTTTACCTCACCTTTGGCCCTTGCTACGATTTTGTCTGCTATACTCTGGGGAACTTCTTCGTAATGTGACGGTTCCATATATGCTGATCCTCTCCCTTGAGTCATAGACCTAAGAGTTGTAACATAGCCGGACATCTCTGCAAGCGGCACAAGGGCTGTAATAATCACGCTGTTTGCCCGATGTTCGCTTGAAAGTATTTGAGCACGCTTGGCAGATAAATCCCCAATTACATCACCCATGAATTCTTCGGGAATGGTCACTTCCACTTTCATGATCGGTTCCAAAAGCGCAAGACTGGCATTTTTGACGGCTTCTTCCAAAGCAAGAGAGCCGGCGATTTTAAAAGCAATATCGGAAGAGTCAACGTCATGATAAGTACCATCATAAACTGCTACCTTTATATCGACCATCGGATATCCAGCTAAAACCCCGGTTTCCATTTTTTCGCGAACTCCTTTTTCTACTGAGGAAATAAACTCTTGCGGAATAGCGCCACCTCTAATCTCGGAAACGAATTGATAACCCTCACCGCGAGGATTAGGCTCAACCCTCAAAAAACAGTGCCCGTATTGGCCTCTGCCACCGGACTGCCGAATATATTTACCTTCACCTCTGCCTGTTTCTCTAATGGTTTCCTTGTAAGCAACTTGCGGACTGCCGACTTTGGCAGCGACTGCAAACTCTCTCTTCATTCTGTCAACCAGGATTTCCAGATGCAGTTCTCCCATTCCGGAAATAATTGTTTGCCCGGTTTCCGGATCACCTTTAATCTTAAACGTCGGATCTTCCTCGGAAAGCCGGCCCAAAGCGTAACCAAGTTTCTCCTGATCAGCCTTTGTACTTGGCTCAATTGCCAGTGAAATGACCGGGTCCGGAAACGAAATCGATTCTAAAATAATCGGAGAATTTTCAGCGCAGAGCGTGTCTCCTGTGGTGGTTGATTTAAGTCCGACAACTGCCACAATTTCTCCTGCGTATGCTTCGGCAATCTCTTCTCTGGTATTGGCATGCATTAGTAAAATTCTGCCGACTCTTTCATGTTCCCTTTTTGTCGTATTCAAAACAGAAGTACCGGATTTTAGTGTTCCCGAATAAATTCTGATGAAATTTAATTTACCGACATGCGGATCGATCTGGACTTTAAATGCCAAGGCACAAAATGGAGCTTCGACTACTTGTTTGCGGATCTCCTTCTCACCTGTTTTAGGATTAATACCCTCTACCGTTTCTATATCTAAAGGAGAAGGTAAGTATTCTACAGTTGCGTCAAGAAGCATTTGAACACCTTTATTGCGTAGACTGGAACCTGCAAGCACGGGAACTATTTTATATTCGATGACTGCACGTCGAAGTGCTGATTTAAGTTCGTCTATTCCCAATTCTTCACCCTTAAGGTATTTTTCCACAAGACTATCGTCACATTCTGCAATTTTTTCAATTAAGTGGGCTCTATGTTTTTCGGTTTCAGCAAGCAATTCACTTGGGATGGGTACCTTGACAAAATCCATTCCTCCTTTTTTGACAGCCTCTTCTTCCCAAATATAGGCCTTTTGTGTTAGTAAATCGATAACTCCCTTAAAATCATTTTCCTTGCCGATTGGTAAATTGTAGGCAACTGCCGGTGCCTGTAATTTTTTGCGGATCGAGGAGAGCGTTGCGAAAAAATCTGCGCCGATTTTATCCATCTTATTAACGAAACAAATACGGGGAACTTTATATTTGTCGGCTTGGCGCCAGACTGTTTCCGATTGTGACTGGACCCCCTCTTCTGCATCAAGAACGGTGACTCCTCCATCTAGAACACGCAGTGATCTTTCAACCTCGGCAGTAAAATCGACATGCCCCGGGGTGTCAATAATGTTTATACGTGTGTCAATGTTGGCAAACGGGCCATCTTTGGGTTTCCAAAATGTTGTTACGGCAGCCGATACAATCGTAATTCCCCTTTCTTTTTCCTGAGCCATCCAGTCGGTAACGGTGGTGCCTTCATCGATATTTCCGAGTTTATAGGTCCTACCTGTGTAAAAAAGGATTCTCTCGGTAGTGGTCGTTTTTCCCGCGTCGATATGAGCAATGATGCCTATATTTCTTATTCTGTCCAGCGAATAAAGTCTGGCTTGTTTTTCGGCCATTATTTTTTCCTCCAAGCTAAATATGTCTTTTTGTGTTGCAAAATAAACTTCCGAGAGTTAAGAACCCTCGGTTTTCACCTATCATATCATTCGTCTTTGGTCTAGGCTCCAAACTTCCTTGGAAGTATGTTTTCCCTTCGCTTCATCCGAGGATTAATAATCCACGGTTTTCGCGAAGCGAAAATAAATTGATCAGCAGTTTGCGTCATATATTTTTCTAATTTGGATTATTTTTGTTTTTTAATAGTGAGCGGGATGGAAGTAGTAGGAAGAGGATGTTCCAAACCGGTGATTTCTCTTTTTATTTCCGAAATCATTGCCCGAATAACCGACACTTCTTCGTCTGCCAGCTCCCAGGCGGCATTTTCCTGCCAGGCCGCTCCTGACTCCTGGTAGGCTTCCCCATACTTAGCCAAAGCCTCTTTTAGCTTAACTTCCTCAAGCTCCGTGAGTTTTTTTCTAAGGCTTTTCAGTTTTTGTGCCTTTGATAATGAAATTATTTTCATGATCTTACTCTTTTATCAATAAAACCCTGCCAAAAGTCAATATATCATTTCCCAAATATAAAAATTCTTCTTTGGATTTAGCCAGGCGGAAGCTAAATTAGGCGTTTGACAGGCGCCTGCCTGCCCATTCGGGTCTGAGCCCTCAGGGTCGAAGACCGGCAGATAAGTACAAACTAGTCGGGAATTATATCTTAAGTTAAATGAGTATGCAAGAGAGAAGATTTTTCTCTTAAAGAACTATTTTTGCTACAATTTTAGCCATGGAAAGATTACGCTCCAAAGTTTTAGAAGGTGAATCAGCGAGAAATTCAACGCTCGTGAGAAATTTACTTGAGAAAAAGAGACTGCTTGATCAAGGTGACAATACACACGAGAGGATTAAAACCGCATTAGTAATGGGTGGCGGTGGGGTGCGTGGAGCATTTGGTGCCGGAGTACTTGTTGGCCTAGAACAATTGGGTTTCCATGACACTTTTGATGTTGTTGTCGGTGTTTCGTCTGGGGCTGCTGACCTTGCTTATTTTCTTGCTAAACAGACAGAGTTAGGAGCTTCGCTTTGGCATGAAGATTTAGTGGACAGAAGATTCATCGATGTTAGGCGTCTAAGGCGTGTTTTAGACCTTGATTATGCTGAACACATAATGCGAAAGACAAAACCGCTTGATCAGGAAACAATTAGGTCATCCCGTTCGAGTTTTTTTATTGTCGTTACGGATGCCCAAACGGGCAAAAGTGAGTTTATAGATGTGAAAGAGGAGTGTGATATTGTCAAAGTAGTCATCGCTTCCTCGGCATTTCCTATTGTTTATAACCGTACCATAAGTATTAATGGAAAAAAGTACAGTGATGGTTCTATAGGGAATGGTATTCCAATCGATTTAGCAATACAGGAAGGGTGTACAGATATATTGGTGGTTTTGAATAATACTGTAGGCGAGCGAGCAAATGGGGCCAGTTTATTAGAACGTTTACTTACAAGTGTATATATGCGTAAGTTTTCCTCCGAATTTAGAACTGCTATGTTAGCAAGACATAAACAATATTCGCGAGCGGCAGAGCTAATTGGATTGCATGGAGATTCAATAAATATTGGGATTATTGCTCCTTCCGAGATGCCCATCTCAAGAATTTCCCAAGATCGGGAAAAGATATTTGATTTAGCCATGACAGGAAAAAAGCAAGTGCTAGATTTATTCTCGTTGTAGGGAAATTACCACCGGAAATGTGCAAACGCCTTTAGATAGCTACTACGCGCGTAGTGCGGAGCTATCGCAAGGCGGCAAACCACATTTCGCTACCAGCGGAAGTGGGCGAAAGCTTTTAGGCCCGCAGTCCTGAGTTTAACGAAGGACGAGGACCGCAAGGCTGAGCACATTACCAGCGGGAATGCGCACTTCGACAAGCTCAGTGTAAACTCCGGCTTACCATCTGAAATGGGCGAAAGCTTTGTTCGCTTCGGCTATGCGGTGCATTTCGTCTTTTTTGGCGACTGCCTTGCCGGTATTCTCTGATGCTTGCAGTATTTCTTGGGACAACTTGGCAATAATTAAGGGCTTATTCTTAGGTTTGGGAGTAATGTCCGAAGCTTTCCTGCTTCTGGCGGCATTAACCAGCCATGAAATTGCCAATGAAAGCCGTCTTGATCCCCTGACTTCCATGGGAACCATATAAGATGCACCGCCAACCCTTCTTGGTCTAACCTCCATTCTTGGCGTAATATTCTCAACTGCCTTATCTAGGGTTTTGACTGGATCTTGCCCGCCAGATTTTAAACTTTCGAGCGCATCATAAACTACTCTCTGGGCGAGAGACTTATTGCCGCTGACCATTACTTTATTGATTAGTTTAGCAACAAGCGAACTTTGGTAAAGGGGATCCGGAGCAATTTGTTTTTTTTCTACCTTTCCTGCTCTGGGCATGATGCTCCCTTCGGTCGCAGTGATAAGTGATAAGTGATGAGTGATAAGTGATAAGTTTTCATACTTAAGTTTCTGGTGGTGGCTGCGCTGCGGCTGCGGTGGCACCAACTGTAGCTGCTGCCTGGGCACCGGTAACCGCACCTGATTTTTTGGTTCCATACAGCGATCTTGCTTGCTTTCGGCCAACTACTCCAGTAGTATCATATTTCCCGCGAATAACATGATATTTTACTCCGGGCAGATCTCTGACGCGACCACCCCGTATTAAAACAACTGAGTGTTCTGCAAGTTCATGACCAATGCCCGGAATATAAGCGGTAATTTCCTGCTTATTGGAAAGACGGACTCTAGCTACTTTTCTTAGAGCAGAATTAGGTTTTTTGGGAGTCATGGTTTTGACAACCACACACACCCCTCTTTTCTGGCTTGCCGGATAGTATACGTATCGGTTTTTAAGAGAATTAAAGGCACGTCTAAGCGCCGTGGCCCTCACTCTTTTAATTTTTGGTTTTCTGCCTTTTCTGATAAGTTGGTTAATAGTAGGCATAGTACGCTCCTCTGATATAATTGTCCGCCTATTGTATCCTTGCTCTTTCAGGACTAGTTGGAATTAGGCGTCCAATTATGACATTTTCCTTTAATCCTAACAACCTGTCTACTTTACCCTCAATCGCTGCGTCAGTCAAAACCCTAGTGGTTTCTTGAAATGAGGCTGCCGATAAGAAACTTTCGGTATAAAGTGCGGCCTTGGTGATTCCCAAAATTATTACTTGGGCTGTTGCCGGTTCTCCTCCTTCGGCTAAAACCTTGGCATTCTCTTCCGTAAACCTGTTTCTGTCTATAAGCTCACCTGGTAATAGAACTGTATCGCCGGATGATTCTACTCGTACTTTTTCGCTCATTTTTCTGGCTATAACCTCAAAATGCTTGTCATTAATGGCTACACCTTGAGTTTCATATACTTCCTGAGCCTCACTTATAAGGTATTTTTGGGCTTCTCTTAGTCCGGAAACAGCTAGAATCTCTTTAATATCAAGATAGCCTGCAGAAAGCGGCGCTCCCGCAGCGATAAGTTGTCCATCTGTTACCTTCAATTCAGAAGTAGGTGGAATAAGATACTCCTTTTCGACCAGCGGTTTAAGGTTTGCATTTTTAACTTTGACGACACTACCATCTGACGTTTCTTCAATTTTAACCTTGCCGGCAATTTCTGTGATTTGAGCTGAAAATTTAGGGGTACGCGCTTCAAAAAGTTCCTCTACCCTCGGCAGACCTTGGGTAATATCTAATCCGACAATTCCGCCTGTGTGAAATGTCCTCATTGTAAGCTGTGTTCCCGGCTCTCCGATTGACTGGGCTGCAATCACTCCAGCCGGTGTTCCAACTGTTACCAACTTCCTGGTAACTAAGTCGACTCCGTAGCACATACTGCAGAGTCCGTATTTAGCCTCACATGCAAGAACACTCCTTACTTTTACTTGGACAATTGCGTTTTTTTCTATTTCACGGGCAATTTCCTCTGTGATTATTGTATTTTTTTTAACTATTTGCTTTTTGCTTTTTTGCGCAGTTATGTCTTCCGTTGTCACCCGCCCCTGAATCCGCATGATAAATGCCGCTTGTCGCTTGTCTTCCTTAGCGATAACGATTCCTTCTTTCGTTTCGCAATCTTCGGTTCTTATAATGGCATCATGAGCTACATCAACCAGACGTCTTGTCAAATATCCGGATTCGGCAGTTTTTATTGCCCGATCTGCCAAACCTTTTCTTGCTCCTCTGGCACTGGTGAAATACTCAAACGCAGAAAGTCCTTCTCTAAAGTTGGATTTAATTGGAAGAGATACGATTCTCCCCGAAGGATCGGTCACAAGACCTCTAATTGCCGCAAGCTGTTTAATTTGCTCGGCAGTCGCCCTAGACCCGCCAGAATCGGAAATAATTTTGATCGAATTATCTTTAGGTAAATTTTTCCAAGTTAAATCAGCAAGTTCATTGGTCGTTGAAAGCCATATTTCCTGTGAAAGGCGTTTAGATTCTTCTTTTGTTATAAGGCCCATACTAAAATTTTTCTCAATTTGAGCAACTTCTTTTTCCGCTCTTTGGATAATTTGAGGCTTGTTATCAACAATTACACAATCAAAAACCGAAACTGAAAGACCCGATGCGGTTGCTCCATCAAACCCAAGGCTTTTTAGTCTATCTATCAGCTCTACAACTTGCTCTTCGGCAATTTCATCAATAGCTTTCGATATTATTCTTTTTATAATTGAAGCTGAGATTGTCTCATTGATAAAACGCATTGAAAGGGGGATTTGGATATTAAATAGAACTCTGCCGGGGGTTGTTTCCATTACTTGTTTTCCAACTATCACTTTTGTCTGCTGTCTTTGTGAAATCTTGCCGGATTTTAGGGCAAGCAGCACTTCATCCTCGCTTTTAAAAATGCCTTCGTGAGGCGAGATGTTAGGATCAGGGGATGTTAAATAATAAATACCTAAAGCCATTTCTTTGTTTGGTAAAGTAATTGGAGAACCGTCTGCTGGTCGCAGTAAATTCCTGGCTGACATCATAAGACCAATAGCTTCCTCTTGTGCCTTAACCGAAAGGGGGACGTGAACAGCCATCTGATCTCCATCAAAATCCGCGTTGAAGCCGGCGCATATGCACGGATGAATTCTGATAGCATCTCCCTCAATAAGAATCGGGTAGAAAGCTTGAATTCCCAGCCGATGAAGCGTTGGAGCCCTGTTTAAAAGGATAGGGTGTCCTTTGGTTATTTCTTCTAAAATATCCCAAACCTCGCCGCTCCTTCTTTCCAAAAAATGTTTAGCGCTTTTCACGTTAGGGGCATATCCTCTGGCTATAACCTCTCTTAGAACGAAGGGTTTGAACATCTCCAGGGCCATTTCCTTGGGGATTCCAGCTTGATTCAAATTTAATTCAGGCCCGACCACAATTACCGATCTTCCAGAATAATCGACACGTTTTCCAAGTAAATTCTGTCTAAACCTACCCTGTTTACCTCTAAGCATATCGGAAAGTGACCGCAGTTCTTGCGATGCTCTTGTTGATTTAACTCTTTGTGAATCAATTAGCGCGTCAACAGACTCCTGAAGCATTCTTTTTTCATTCCTTAAAATAATCTCAGGCGCACCCAATTCAATTAATTTTTTTAACCTGTTATTTCTGTTAATCACCCTTCTGTAAAGATCATTTAAATCTGAGGTCGCAAACCTGCCGCCCGAAAGCTGAACCATTGGTCTTAAATCTGGCGGTAAAACAGGCAATATCCTGATTATCATCCAATTGGGACTGATCGTGGCCTTGCGCATACTTTCGACAACCCGCAGTTTCCTTGTCGCTTTCAGGTGCCTTTGGCCCGTCGTTTTGGTAATTTCCTCTCTAAGTGAAACTGCCAACTTCGCCAGATCAATTTTCTCCAAAACTTGCATAAGTGCTTCTGCTCCCATTCCAACTTTTATAAAATCGGCAGCATCATAGTCGATAAGCTTAAAATATTCCTCTTCGGATAAAAGATCTCTTACCTTAATTGCGGCCACCATATCTGTAATGTTCTTGTAGATTTCTTCAAGTCTAGAAACTTCAACGGCATGTTCTTCGCGCATCTTTGCCTGTCGAGCACGCATTGTAAGTTGGATTTCTTCTATTTTAAGATCGGCATGTTCTTTTACTTTTCCTTTTGATTTAATGGCCGCAACTTCTTTTTTTGCTCCTTTTTCTTCATCTTCAAGTTTTCTTTTTAAAATATTTTGTTGTTCTTTTCTCTTTCTGTCTTGCTCTTCTTCGAGTTTTTTTACGACCTGCTTTCTTTTATCCTCATCAACATCAATTACTAAATATGAAGCAAAATAAACAACAGCATCTAAATTTCTTGGAGAAATTTCTAAAAGAAGTCCCAATTTTGAGGGACTACCTTTAAAAAACCAGTTGTGGACTACTGGAGCAGCAAGTGTTATATGCCCCATTCTTTCTCTTCGAACTCTTGATTGCGTAACCTCAACTCCACACTTGTCACAAATTATTCCACGATATCTAATCCTTTTATATTTACCACAGTAACATTCCCAATCTTTGGTCGGGCCGAAAATTCTTTCATCAAAAAGACCATCCTTTTCCGGTTTGAGAGTTCTATAATTGATTGTTTCAGGTTTAGTAACTTCGCCAAATGACCAGGTTTTCACATCATCCGGTGAAGCAAGCGACAGTTTTAATGATTCAAAATCGATTAGCTCGTTCATTGGCTAGTGACTTTCTATCTTAATAGCGCTATTGGGTCCGGTGATGTCGGCGGGTGAGATTATGTTCTGCGCTCCCGCTACCTGAGTAAATTCCTGCGCGGCGCGAGCCTCTTCTTCGGTTTGGGGAACAACTTTTGCCTCCTCTTGCGTTTTGGCACCAATTGTAGCAACATTGAGATTTAAACTGTTTAATTCTTTAACCAAAACCTTAAATGATTCAGGTATTAATGCTTGCGGAATTTCTGTTCCTTTAATAATGGCTTCAAAAGCTTTGGCCCTACCAATTACATCGTCAGACTTTATGGTTAGCATCTCCTGCAGGCTATAAGCAGCTCCGTATGCCTCAAGAGCCCATACTTCCATTTCACCGAGTCTTTGCCCACCCATTTGGGCTTTTCCTCCAAGAGGCTGTTGGGTAATTAGCGAATATGGTCCGGTAGATCTAGCATGAGTTTTATCTTCGACCATATGAATTAACTTCATAATATAACCGTAGCCAACGACAATCGGTCTATCAAAAGGTAATCCGGTTCTTCCGTCGTAAAGGTTAGTACGTCCGTCAACCGGAAGGTTTGCTTTTTTAAGTTCTTCGACAATTCGAGTCTCTGAACCGCTTTCAAATACTGGTAAGGCGATTTTGTAATCAAGTTTGTGTGCAGCCCAGCCAAGATGAGTTTCCAAGAGCTGCCCCAAATTCATACGTGATAATACGGAAAGCGGGCTAATTATGATATCAACAGGAGTACCATCCGGAAGATAAGGCATATCGGCAGATGATACAATTTTAGAAATGACTCCCTTGTTTCCATGTCGACCAGCCAGCTTGTCACCAACAACAACTTTTCTAACTTGGGCAACCTTCACGAAAATTTTAGTCAACGCTCCATGTTCTAACTCATCTCCCTTGTCGCGGGATAAAATTTTTACATCTATAACCGTGCCTTTTTCACCATGAGGCATTCGCAGTGATGTATCCCTTACTTCCCTTGCCTTCTCGCCAAAAATGGTTCTTAGGAGTCTTTCTTCTGCGCTAAGTTCTGTTTCACCTTTTGGGGCAATTTTGCCAACAAGAATATCATTAGGTCCTACCCCTGCGCCAACCACAACAATTCCCTCTTCATCAAGACTTGCCAAATCCTCTTCTGATACGTTCGGGATATCTCTTGTAGTTTCTTCCGGTCCGAGTTTTGTCTCAACAACAGATGTATCGTATTCCTCTATATGAATAGAGGTTAATACGTCTTCTTTGAATAATCTGTCAGAAATTACAATTGCGTCCTCATAACCAAGTCCGTCAAAACTCATATAAGCAATTAGTAAGTTTCTACCAAGAGCTAGTTCGCCATCATCGGTGGATGAACCATCGACTAAAATGTCCCCCTTTTTAACAGCCTGTCCTGTTAAAACTTTGGGCCTTTGTGAATGGCATGTGCTTTGAGGGGACCTAGTGAATTTATTAATTGGAATTGTAAGTTCGTGAGCCGATCCATCCTTGGTTTTAGTCTTGATAATGATTTTTTTACTATCCACATAAATTACTTTCCCTTCTGTTTGAGCCCGAGTTACATCCTTTAAATTATTACCGACAACTTCTTCCATTCCTGTACCGACAATTGGTTCTTCGGGTGTCAAAAGTGGAACTGCCTGACACTGCATATGGGTTCCCATTAGGGCACGATTTGCTTCATCGTGGGCCAAAAACGGTATAAGGGAAGCCGATGTTCCAACGACCTGTCTTGGAACTACATCGATAAAATTAACCATACTTTTATGAGCAGTTGTAAACTCCCCTATGTACCGGACAGGTACGACTTCATCTAAAATATAACCTTTATCGTCTACGGGAATTTGAGCATGAGTTATGTAGTAATTTTCTTCATCGTCGGCAGCAAGATAGACGATTTCATCAGAAACCTTAGCTTTATCGTTTTTGTCCTGAATTACTTTTCTGTAAGGTGCTTCCAAAAAACCATATTCATTAACTTTGCAGTACAGTGCCAAATAAGTAACTAAACCAATATTTGGTCCTTCCGGTGAGCGAATAGGGCAGATTCTTGAATACTGGGAATGATTAATGTCGCGAATAGAAAAAGCAGCACGCTCTCTGGCGATACCTCCGGTGCCCATGACTGTCAAGCGCCTCAAATTGTCCAGTTCCGAAAGAGAATTAGTTTGGTCTAGTATTGTGGAGAGTTGCGAAGATCGGAAAAACTCGTTGATTGCCGAAATAATTGGTCTGGCATTGATAAGTGATGCAGGCGCAGGTACGGTATCAGTCGGGGTTAAACTCATTCTTTCTTTGATAACCCTTTCAAGTCTTAAAATTCCGACTCTAAAAGCATTCTGCGCTACTAATTCTCCAACTCTTCTTACTCTTCTATTGCCTAAATGGTCGATGTCATCTACCCTGCCTTTACCCGATATTAGTTCAAACAAATAGTAGATTGCGGCAACAAAATCTGATGGAGTTAAAATCTGGCTTGCGGCAGTTTCTTCTTTAGCATACTTTATCTTTCCTTTGATATGACCGAGACGCTTTTCAATTTTGTATCTGCCTACTTTTCCAAGGGAATATCTACGATCATTGAAAAACATATTTTCAATCAACGATTTAGCATTATCCAAAATTACATGATCCCCGGGACGCATCCTTCGATAAATTTCCAATAGTGCTTCCTGTTGATTGCTTGTCGGGTCTTTGCTAAAAGTATTTTTAAGAAATTCTTTTGCTGTTTCATCTGTGACAAAGGCAAAAAGACTCTCGATTGATTGATCATCTGAAAACCCGATTGCTCGCAAGAAAGTAGTAACAGGAAATTTTCTGCGTCTATCGATTTTAACGGTTATGATGTCATTTTTTGTGATGGCAAATTCGAGCCAGGAACCTCTCAATGGTCTAATCTCACAACTGTAAAGAACTTTTCCAGTCGAAGGATCAATTTCCGCAGAATAATAAGCACCCGGTGCCCGCACCAGCTGACTGACTACTGCTCTTTCTATTCCATTAATAATAAAAGAGCCCTTTTCAAGCATTAAAGGAAGATCACACAAAAAAACTTCCTGAGAGTTTTTGGCTCCGGTTTGTTTATTAACAACTTCTGCTTGGATTTTTAGAGGAACATCATAGGTTACTCCTTTTTCAATGGCTTCCTCTGGAGTATATTTGGATTTACCAAAGCTATACTGACCAAATGAGAGGGAGAAATTCTTTTCTGTAAAATCAGAAACTGGCGAAATTTCTTCCAGTATCTCTTTAATTCCGTTCTCAAGAAAATCTTGAAAAGATTCCCTCTGAACTTGGACTAAATCAAGATGGGGTAAATCGATATTTTTGTGCTGGCCCCAAAAAATTCGTTTTGCCACTGGTGTTTTCTTTCTAATTTTGAGGATCAGGCCCTAAGAAAATACGAATGCAACCGAATATGCTAATTTGTCTTGGGATGATCCACAGGAATATAAACTTGACACAACAAAAATAAGAAGGTACAAAAAGTACCCCCTATTAGGGATGTATCTTTTTAGATTTTATATCAGACTTTAGTATTTGTCAACAACTTCAAGGTTTTGGCAACGTCTTTGGCAATTTCCTCCCTTAGTTCTTTTGTGCCCTTAAAGTTTTTAACCTTGCGTATAAAATTTTTGACCTTATACTCAATCTTGCGACCGTATATGTTCTTATCGAAATCAATTACATATATTTCCAAGACATTATGAGATTCTCGCTTGACCAATCTGGGGCCATAAAAAAGAACACCTGGATAAACTTTTTTTTTATAACGAACCAAGCAGGCATAAATTCCCTCTTTAATTTTCCCTTCGAGCTTTTGCTTATCAAGGTTTAAGGTTGGAAAACCGATTTTTTTACCGGAGCCGTCTCCTTTTACTACTTTCTCCCTAAACCACCTATTTATCACTTTTTGAATTTAGACACTTGGTAAATTGCAAAAAGTAATACAAAAACCCCCAACAGCTGAGTCGTCGATAAAGTTTTTTTGAAATAAACATAGTCAATAAAAATTGCCGAAGCAGGCCAGACAAGTTCTAAAATTGTGCTAACTCTAGCCGGTGTTTTTTTTAAGCCAAAATAATAAATAAGAAGAGCAACCATTCCGGTTGTGAGAGTAATAACAAGCAGTGTAAATGCCTGAGGCAATGTGATTGCAAAAAGACTGCTGCCCTTATTTGAACCAACTAAAAAAAGCAGGGCAAATATAGGTGCTATCATAAACCTTAAAAAAGTGGCCGTTATAAACGAAACTTGCTTTAAGACCACTTTGGAAAATGCGGTTGATGAACCCCACATCATCCCAGCCGCAAGAGCAAATCCTGCAGCAACTATTGTTTGGCTGCCGCTTTCAAGATTAACTTTTAAATCCCTAAAGGTAACAAAATAAGAAGCAATAAGTGCCAATGCCATAAACCTTAAAAAAGTGGCCGTTATAAACGAAACTTGCTTTAAGACCACTTTGGAAAATGCGGTTGATGAACCCCACATCATCCCAGCCGCAAGAGCAAATCCTGCAGCAACTATTGTTTGGCTGCCGCTTTCAAGATTAACTTTTAAATCCCTAAAGGTAACAAAATAAGAAGCAATAAGTGCCAATGCTGCCCACCTTAAAAAATTGCCTGTCAATTTTTCTTTTAGGATAATAGCTGCGGTTGTAATGGTCCAGATTGGCTGAAGCTGCTGCAGCATAGCTACAACCGAAAACTGGATATAATTAACTTTACCAAGAGCCGCCGTATAAAAAATAGTTCCGAGGGCTCCAGAGAAAAGGCTTACAAAAACAATTGCCAGCCATTCTTTCTTGGTCATTTTGCCTAGTTTCAGACCTAAAAAAAGGACAAATGGTATTAATATAACTGCACCTAAAACATGTTCCCAAAACACAATAAGAGCCGGGGGTAACACAAAAAGGCTTCTTCTTAAAAGTCCGTCAAGACTCCAAAGTAGTGCGGCGATAATAATAAAGGGTGGACCGATTTGGAGTATTTTATTCACTGGGATATTCAATTAATAATACTATCTTTGAAAATGAATTCCTATAACTAATAACTAAGTTCTTAGCCTATCAGTAGTTTCTATAGTTTGGGTCCACTCCGCTGGAAGCTACGAAGACGAACGACGATTTTCGAACTTTAGGCCCACAGACTTTAATCAAGGACCGCAAGCTCTGCTTATTTGGATTGAGTCTGACGAAGTTTCTCAATCAGCCACATGCGGGCTAGGGTGGACATGTTTAACCCTCGACTTCTTGCTACACGTTCTAGTCTATCCTTGAGTTCTTTTTGAAGACGCACAATAAGAGTCTCATCGCGAGGCTTTTTGAGATCGAACACTATCTCAACATCCTCCATTTCGTCCCAATAGTCTCCCAAATCGTGGGTATCCCACCACTTTGCCTCTTTTTCATATGTCATCTTATTAAAATCAGGAAATTTGCTTTTTTTCTTTTTCATATATGCGCTTCCTTTCTTTCTTAGCTGCATCTCTTGCTGTCACTGGATAATAAATCCCTGGCCCGATTCTGTTAATAATCACTGTTATAATTCTTGAACCAACTCTACCAACAATTGAGTATCTTCCTTGCTTGGCTTTTTTGTGAACTACTATTTTTCTAGCTATACTTTCTACCTCATCAACGGTGACATTATGCTTCTTGATATGCTCAAGGTTCCGCTTATTCCAAATTAGTTCCTTAATTACTATTCGAGTCATATTATATTACAATGTAATACAAATTACAAGATATTATATTTTGAAGAAATTATACCATCTGCGGGGTTCGAGTAAGAACTACTAAGTTCCGCCTCGTGGTCCGCTTCGCTAAAGTTTCGAGGACGACGCGACGAAGTTAGAACTTGTTTTATACCTCAATCATAACTGAAATGGGCAAATGATCAGAAGCTTTTGAATCTTCAACTTTGAATGAATTTGCCTTAATATCTTTCGTAGTAAAGATGTAATCGAGGCGAATTTTCACTCCGCCGGGGTAACATACCAAACATCCCTCTTTATACATGCTCCAAGTTGGTTTAGAAGCCGGATCGCAGTCTAAAAGAACTTTTCGCATATTCTTAATGACTGAGCTTTCCCCTGTAGCATTAAAATCTCCTATTACAATGACATGCTCTTTCGGCAACTTACTGATAAGAGTCATTGCTTGCTCATCTTGCACTTTAGATGGCTTCTGATGGGTATGGATAAGGTGGGTGCTAAATACGTGTAATGTTTCCTCACCGACCAGAATGTCAGCTCTGACCGCAACCCTGCCATTTTTCTTAGATAATATATAAGTTTGGGTTTTGCGAATTTTGTATTTACTAAAGATCGCCGGGCCGTCGTTAAATACTTTGCCTCTCCAAGTATGTTTAAACGGAGCAAAAGCATGTTGATAACCTAACTTGTCAAGAAAATCTACAACATCTCTTGTAGGATCATCGGGCGATACTTCCTGTAAACCAATAATGTCTGCCCCTGAACCTTTCAAAAAATCCGCAATTTGGTCAAAGTACCCTTTTATCCAGATGTTCCAAGACAAAACCTTAAGTTGCATATCAATTATGTGTAATTATAGCAACAAGACGATTTTCGAACTACACTTTATAATTTGCAGCCATCATAAAAAAACTCTAAACCTCTAAACCATCTAAACCACCTTCAATGTGACCTAGCTTGGCACACCCTCTTTTTGCTGAAATTTGAGGTTATATTAAGAACAACTTAGCTCTACCTAATAGACAACATCGAACCTATTATTAGAGTGTTAGTAATTCCTTTGTGCTTCCAACTACAAATTCTGCTGTTTGAATAAGAAATCTATCTATCTCGTTTATGTTTCTTCCCTGGAAATAGTTGTGATGTATGATACCCCTAAGCTTATCCATCCTGGAGTCTGACTTAGGATCGTAATGACTGGCTTCTTTATCAGCAAATGATCTCAGAACTTCGTTTGGAGTATAGAATAAACCACCTACCACTAAAACATTAGCATTTAACCAATCCTTTAATAGATATTTTCGTTGAGCCGGAGAATATGGCTCGAAGCCAATTAATCGCCCAGGAAAACCTAAAACTAAGCCATTAAACAAAGGGTCATTGGGATTTTTGTCTGGTGGTCCAAAACATTCTATTGGTTTATTCAGTTCCTCGGAAAGATCTAACAGGAGTGGGTTAAAGGTTCTCCCCCCTGTGCAAATTAACGCTCTCAACTGAGTGCCTAAAACAACTAAGTACTTAGAATCACCAGACTCAATCTTTTCGAGGGAATCAGATAAAAGTTCTGAGGCATCTTGAAGCTGTTTTAATCTGCTTTTTTGATCTAATTTCATTTGGCTCCCGAATATTAGCTCACTTCGGACGTATTTTCTAGAAACGGAAGAAGAGTTTGAGCCGGTGTTTTTGTGACGGGGCGCTTGTCGGACAAAACATTCTCTTTAATTTGAACCCGAACGTCTGGCGAACCTTCCCATCGGAGAAATAGGGTGTCTTTCTATGTAAGCATGACTAATCTCAACCAAGGCAGCAGCAATATCCTTCTTCTGTGGATCATCGCCAATTTTTTCTACCAAAGCATTCAGTTTCCCGACAATTTCTGCTGGCCTGCCTGAAAATTCAGTCAAAACAGCATCAATTAGTGCTGAATGCCTGGGTTCTAAGCCGTAGCTATCGCAAACACCGGTAAAACGCTCTCCTAATATCTCAAACTCTTTAGATTTGTATTCTATTGGTTCTTGTTCAGACATAGGGAGAATTATACTACTCGAAGCTAAAAAATCAAACTACGGGGTGATTTTTGAACACAGAGTCATTTAAATTGAAGTTCAATTGGAACCAGGAAAATTAGGTTCAATAATTGTCCAAAAATCAGGAGGGGATTGAAACTTATTCAGATATATAAGGTAAGTTATTTCGGAGCGCCAAATAGGCTTCTTCAAATTCTTCTTCTTGGCTTAAGATATCACAAAGTGGCAAAACAACCGAGGAAAGGCTCCTTCCCTTTTGTTTCCCAAGATCAATTGCCTTTCGATAAGAAGATTTTGCGGCTTCCATATTGCCAAGTCCTTGCTCGATTTTACCTAAGGTTTCGTGAAGTTCAAACTGTTCTCCCAATACCGGTTCAATCTTGCCTTTACCATGAAGCAAATCCCTTGCTTCTTCTAATCTCCCTCCGCTTACAAAAAGACCGGCCAAATTAAATACTGCTTTCAAATAAGGATGGGTTGCTGTAATTCGATTGTCTTCACAAAACCGTATTATATCTTCGTATTCACCTTGTGCTCTATCAGGTTCTCCACTTAAAGATATGGCCTCTGCTTTAGCCAGGGCTTCAAGAGCAACGCCTCTGCTTTCTTCTGCAGTAAATGTCGTACCTTTTAGTTCCGGCATTCAGCTTCCTTTTCGGATGTAAACTTGTAGCATAAAAGGGAGCAAAAATCAAGTTTTTGTATAGAGTATAGTCATTTTAGACATTCCCCCTCTCGTAATTAGATAATCTACCGGGTTTTTAAGGTCATTGGATTTATATCTCGTATCTCGGGAATAGTCCTCGAAGGATATGACTTGCAATCCAAAATAGCAGTTTATTCTGTTACATCCACTCCAGAAGTGGATTAGCTGGGAGAAAGAGATGGTGGCAAGATTAGGGAGGTTTGGGGCGCCCTTCGTCACTGTGTTCCTTAGGACCTTCGGGATTCGGACTGCTTAGAGAAACTTTTGGATATTTTGATTATGTTCTTCTATTGTTTTTGCAAAGTGGATATTGCCGTCACTATCATGGAGATAATAAAAATATTCTGTTTGAGCAGGATTTGCTGCAGCCCTAATTGACTCCAAACCCGGACTGGCAATTGGCAAAGGCGGTAAACCTGCGAAAAGATAGGTATTGTAGGGAGATTGAACAGTTTGGTAATCACTCGAATTTATAAAAGGCCACCATGTGTTTTTGGCGCTATCATAACCTTTGGCGTACTGGACAGTAGCATCAACCTGAAGAGCAATACCTGCTTTCAGTCTATTGACAAGTACGCCGGCAATCAGTTGCCTTTCCTCATTATTTTTTGCTTCCCTTTCAACCAAAGATGCTAAAATGACGACCTCTTTTGGTGTCAAATTAATTTCAGTTCCTTTGTCAAGAACAGCTATTGGAACTTTTTGATCAAAAGTATTCTTGAGCTTGGCAGCTACATCATGGGCAGTTGCATCTTTGGGAATCAGGTAAGTATCGGGAAACATATACCCTTCTTCGGCTGTTTTTATGTACTTGCTTTTATCAAACTGGTATTTGTCATTTGAGCCGAATTTTAAAACTTGTTCAATTTTTTGAGCCTGTTCCTCGACCCTCATACCTTCGGGAATTGTCACCCAAACGTCAATTGCCCCATGCGTTAAAAGAGTGGCAATTTCTCTTGAAGAAAGACTGCTCGATAGCCTAAAATCGCCAGCCTGAATATTCTTACCAATTCCCATTTGCGAAACTAGTAATCTGAAGGCAAAAGCGTTCTTAACCAATCCTTCTTCTTGTAAATTTTTAGCTATTTGTGAAACTGGCTGGCCGGGTGTGACTACAAAAATTTTAGGTGTTTGGTCCTGCGATTTCGATTTAAGCAGATAATTGTAATACTGGCTAAGTGCTATTGGCGCGATAATTAATAAAACAAAAAGTATCGCAAATGCGAAAAATCTTTTTTTGATCAATTTCCTGCCTCCGTAAAAGCCGCTCTTCTATATTTTCCTTTGCGTTTGTCAAAAATATAAATCCTTCCGCAGGAACAAATAATTTTTTGGCTATTGTCTGATCTTTCAAACTTTCGACCTAATGATAAATGTTTACCACAGCCCGGGCATTTACCCTGCAGGAGTATCCAAGCCTGAACTGGAGCAAGAAGTCTTTTAATCATTACTTTGTAAATAGCTTTGCAGAATAATTGCAGCAGCTATTTCATGTTCTTTTTTTCTTCGGCGAAATTTACCGATTCCAAGTTTAATCATAGTATCTTGCGCTTGTCTAGAGGTTAATGTTTCATCGTGCAAAATTATATCGATATTGGGCATTTTCTTCTTAAGGCCACTTGCAAAATTCCCAAATAATTTGGCGATTTTGCCCTCAACATAACCAATTACCACTTTTTGACCATTTAGACTTTTAATTAATTTGGCAACCTTTTCTTGTGCCTCTTTAGTATTTGCATGAGTTATTGTTGTGTACGGCTGTGCAAACTTACCCTCCGAGACCGCAATTCCTGTTGACCTTCTTCCTAAATCAATACCAATAAATCTCATAAGAGAGAAGTCACTACAACTAATCTTTTGGTATTTGCTCCCGGAGGAACGCATGTCATTAATGTTAAGTTGCGTCCATTTGGAGATATTTTAGAAAGTACTGAAAGATCATGGGGGTCAACAATTTTTGAATAGCCAACTGTATACTGAAATTTATTTCCACCAAGTTCGGCAATCACATCATCTCCGATTTCTAAATCAGAAAGTTTAGAAAAAATGGTCAGGTAATTAGTTGGGTCATAAAATTGAGGAAGGACAGAATGTCCTGTTATAAAGCTATTGCCTACTTCCCCGGGAAGCGCTGAATTTGGAAAATGGGAAAGCGAGCTATAAAAATTAAGATTATCTACCTTTACTTTCGCCTTAAAAATTTTAAGTTTGGGAATGGAAAGATAAAATTCCGTTGGTCTGTCCTTTTCTTCTATTACTAAATTCGTCGGTACGAAATAGGAAAAACCGTCAGGATCTTTGACAACCTGAACGTTTGATTCCAAGGTTGATTTTGCCGAAAGAACTTCACTTTTGGGGATCGGCAACCTATTAACTCCTGCTGTTAATCTAGGGAGTGTTGTTATTTGCCAAATCAGTATGGGCCAGGCGGCAAAAATAATCGCAGACAACCCGATAAGACTTACTAGCGCAAAAAAATATCTATCCCGTCTCGTGTCTTTTGCTTGTCCTAAAATCTTGGGTTTTGCTTTAACGTAAACTGCTTGCACCATTATATCGCTTCGATATTGAATTTAATTTTTGACCTATTTCGCGGGATAGAACTTGTGATTGATAAATTCGGGCTATATTTAAATTCGACATCCGTAACTTCCTGTATTTCTTTAATAATTGACCTTGCTGTCTTTTGGCTTTTTCCGGTAATTTTCCCTTTCAATTCTTCCTCATTAAATTTGGGTACCAATAATGCTTTAAATTTTCCGCCAAGAGTAAGGCTGTTATCATTTCTCGTTGTTGATAAATCCAGTATTTCAATGTCTTGGGCTCTAATTTGTGAATTTTCGGGCACTTGGTCTTTTAGAGACTGGGCTAAATTTTCTTTAAGTTTTATCTGGTCATAGACAATCACTGAGGCTTCAATTTCCATTGATAAATTGACAAGAGAAGCTTCTTCGTCCGGCTTTTTGTCGAATTCTGATTTTAGAACTTTAATAATAAGGGCCTGATCATCAAAATTTTTGTTTGTTGCCTTTTCTTTAAGAAGCGATTTTGCTTTCTCGGTCAATGTATCCTTTAGAGATTTAGAAAGTCCATCCAGATCGTCTTTAGAAACAACAGTCACCTCTTTTTCTTCACCACCGGAAAACGGTGCGTCATTCTGTGCCCAATAAGAATATTCGTCAAATTGTGTGAAAGAAAGTTGTTGTCCGAGATCTAAATTATATTGCGGCCCTACCTCACTGGCGGTGATATGCGCTTTTATTGTGCTTGGCTGTCCTGGTTTACCCGCTGACGTAGCTTCTACTTCCTCGTCTAAAGTAAACTTGAGTCCACTATTTGTAATTATTACAGTCCCTTTTGGGAAAGTCTTAGGGGTAGACGTGATATTAAAAATTGTCGCCTCACCTTTGGCCGCCTGACCAATCTTTTTCTTTCCTGTAGCCACTGCTTTTTGAACACCATTCGTTACAGCCGTAATTTCCTCGCCATTTATTTGGGATGAGTTGGCATTTTGGGCAATAACTTGGGTTTTAAAATCATCTTCA
Source organism: Candidatus Curtissbacteria bacterium RIFCSPHIGHO2_12_FULL_41_17 (assembly GCA_001774945.1). Classification (GTDB taxonomy): domain Bacteria; phylum Patescibacteriota; class Microgenomatia; order Curtissbacterales; family GWA2-41-24; genus 2-12-FULL-41-17. Next base: position 19,680 of record MFBL01000015.1, on the reverse strand, counting down.
AGGCTTTTTGACTGGACCTTAATAGTAATATCGGCTGTAGTTAGAAACTGACCGACAATAAAGCTTGCTGCGATCGCCAAGACGATTAAGGCCCCCAATATAATCGCTATTACTTTAGCGGATGGTCTATTTTTAAAAATATTCAATAATTTAGGAATCCAGCCTACAGTAGTGGCAACTTCGATAAAATTTTCTCTGGGCACATCTTCCTTATTTTGTGCTTCTTGCTCAATAGCATAGTTTTCTTTTTCGAACGGATGAGCCCTTTCAATCGGCAGCTGCTCTTTTTCCTCTTCTTTGTCAACTGAAATTTTTTCTTCGGTTTGTGGGTCTTTCGCGCCCCTGGTCAATAAGACGTCTTCTCCTTCAACAAAATCGAACTGTTCAGTTTTTGGAATTTTAGTTGTATTGGTCAAAGCAGCTTTTGAAATCGGCTCATGACCTAATATGTCTTGTGCCTGAGACAAGGCAACTGCTTTGGTCAGTTGGGAATCTTGAAGGAATTCAATTTTGGGCTCATGTATAAATAGATTCCCGTATTCTTTCGGCCGTGGTTCTCTCTTCCTCGCTTCAAAACTCTTTTCATCTTGGGCATCAATGTCGGAGTTTTTCGCTTGGAATAAGTTTTGCCAAGCATCTTCCTTAAACTCGCCTGCGAGCTCTTTGCCATAAAAAATCAGCCGGGAAGGCAGATCCTTGTCCTCTTTTTTAAATTGACTGATAAGAGCAGTTAACTTTTCACTGTTGACTTTTCCTTTGGCTATTTTTGTCTCAATCACTTGATTCTTCTCCAATAAATGAACCTCACAAAAATCCTCGAAGTTGCCTATTAAAATTGCCTGGGGGGTGATTGAATCCTCAAATTTCAATAAATGATTGATGGCAGAGGCTAGAGAAATATAAGCTTGTGCTTCAAGTTCTAAATCTTCCGAAAGAGTTTTTAGAATTTTGGCAGTTTCCTTAGTTAGTTGGCCATTTTCCAGCCAAAAGTGACTAAGTCCAAATGTGACTTTCGAAACGTCACTTTGGGCAAGACTTGCTGCTTTATCAATAGTCACTGCTGCCTGATGGACTAAGTTGTCAATTGTGGTAAAAGATCTTTTTTCAAATCCGATTATCTTGGGATTTTCCACTTCAAATTCCCAGATTGATGCTAAGATTTCTGCGGGCGTTAAAATCAGAGATAAGTAATTTGTTTCTTCCTCTTGAGTTTTTTTAAAAAAATTGCCAAATAAGTTCGGTAGCTTCACAAGCGATTCCAATTATATCAAGTCTTTGTGACTACTGCGTTGGAGAAGCCGTTGGTTGCGATTCTGGCGAAGGACTAGCAGATTCTGTTGCCTCGGGTGTTGCCGGCGGCAGTTCTCCAAAACCGCCAGTGGTTCTTTTTGGAGGCAGCTGCGGCTCTTCAACCTGTTCCTGAAGTTGTGTTTTGGCGGGCTCCTTTTCTTTTTTATTCAAAATGAAAAACCAAACAAGGGCAGCAATAATTAAAATTAAAACTAAAGCAGCCCCTACAAGCAGTACGAGTTTAAATTTTTCAATTTTAGAGGTTTGATCCGCGCCGCCCATTTGAGCTGGATCTTGCGACTGTTGTGGGGATACAAATGGCGTAGGATCCGGCTGGCTAGGCGCATTTTCTGGGGGCGGTGGAGTTTGTACCTTCGTACTTTCGGCAAGAGGTGTAGAGAGAGAACTTGCCAGTGAGTGATCTGCAGTTTCGGGCGGGGTAGGTGCAACCGACGAAGGCAGAGGAGTACTTGGGGGTATATTTTGCGGCTCTGTTTGGGTTTGGACTGGACCTGATATATTTGAATCTGGCTGATTTTGCGGGGGCGACCCAATATTTGCGGCTGCGCTTTCGGGTTCTTCCTGCGCAACTACAAATTGCCCTGGCTGAATCGGACTTGTGTGAGAGTCACCAGATGGATCTGGTGTTTTATCACCTATTTTGGGATCATCGTTGAGGGCAGTTGGATCCATAATTACCCACTAATTGTAGCATAAATTCGGCGAATGTTTGCGCCTGCAGACTCTTCTTTTATTATCTTAAATGAACCAAGTACTCCGGTTAAAACGGCGTGCGGACCGCCACAAAACTCTTTAGAATATGCGTTATTGATATCGTTGGATGATCCAATATAGTAAACATTTACCAGGTCTTTATATTTCTCGGCAAAAAGGCCGATTGCGCCAAGTTCATCCGCCGCTTCTTTAGGCATCGTTTTTTTATTGACCTTAAGATTTTCTTTAATTTTTTCATTAACGATATTTTCAGCTCTTCTTATTTGTTCATCGGTTAATTTTTCGAAGTGGGAAAAATCAAATCTTAGTCTTTCTTCTGTGATATGTGATCCTGTTTGATGAACGTGTTTACCTAAAACATCTCGCAAAGCCTGATGTAAAAGGTGGGTAGCTGTATGGAGTTTTGCGGCTCGATCTGATTGAACAGCAAGGCCACCTTTTGTCTTGATGCCGGCTTTTTTTGAAAGTTCTTGATGCTTTTTAAGCTCTTTTTCAAATCCTAAAACGTCTACCTTTTTATTTCTTTCCTTCGCCAGTTCAACAGTAAGCTCGATAGGAAACCCGTAATTTTGGTACAGATCAAAAGCGTTTGTTGCGGAAATATTTCCTTTAATTTTCTCAAACTGTCTGATTCCGAAAGCTAAGGCTTTTTTAAACTTTTTTTCTTCGATTGTTAAGGTATCAATAATCGACTTTTCAAACTCGACAAGTTTTGGATAAAAAGACCCATAAATTTTGACAACGGTCTTGGTACAATCCTTAAGAAAATCTCCTTCAATTTGAACAAGATAAGCATGACGAATAGCCCTTCTTATCAGGCGTCTTAAAACATAACCTCTCTCAACATTGGAAGGAATAACTCCATCTGATGCCAAAAATACACTTGCCCGCAAGTGGTCGGCAATGATTCTTGCGGATTTAATATTAAAATTAGCCGCTTTATCCTCAATCAATTTCATTAATGGCAAAAAAACATCCGTCTCATAAACCGTCGGTGCAAGTGCTAGAACCGCAAGTATTCGCTCAAGGCCCATCCCTGTGTCGACATTTTTTTGTTTTAGAGATTTAAATGTTCCATCAGCTTGCTTGTCATACTGCATAAAAACATCGTTCCAGATTTCGACGAAGCGGTTGGGGTCGGCGGTTGGATCAATCTTGCCTGATTTTTGAGGAGAAAGATCATAAAACATTTCCGTATCAGGACCACACGGACCAACTGGGCCGACTGGTCCCCACCAGTTTTGATTTTTGCCGTAACGGAAAATATGGTCTTGAGGCATCCCCAGCTTTTTCCAGATTTCATACGATTCCTCGTCAAAAGGGGCATCGGCATCACCGACAAAAACTGAAACGTAAATTCTTTTAGGATCAAGCTTGAGGACATCAACCAAAAATTGATAAGACCAACTAATTGCCTCTTTTTTCCAGTAGTCGCCCAAAGACCAGTTGCCAAGCATTTCAAAAAAGGTATTGTGGACGGCATCGCCAACATCGTCAATATCATCTGTTCTAAGACACCTCTGGACATTAACCAGACGTTTACCTTCTGGGTGAGGGTGACCCAAAAGATATGGCACCAGTGGATGCATCCCGGCTGTAGTAAATAGAACTCTCTGGGTTGGTGCAAGCTCGACAGATTCGGGTGGAACAAGGGAAGCTGAAGGAATAATTTTATGCCCGCGGTCCTCAAAAAACTTCAAGAATTTTTGCCGAAGCTCACCTGATTTCACTTCTCCTAATTATAACTAACTATCGTTATTAAAATAATACTGATTGCAAACGAAAATTTCTGTTATGATTTGGAAACGTGGCAGCGGAAAGTCTAACCAAGTCTGACTTGGTCTAACTTTCCTGAGAAGTATGACTTCTTCGGAAGAAGAAACGGCGGCCTTTTTTTTGAATTTGTTCTATATGCTTTGGAATTTCAGTAACTTCCTCTTCGACTTTTTCTTTAACTTCTTCGACGCCCGAAGATAACTTCTGACCGATTTCTTCCCTGGCTTCTTTTGTCTCTTCTTCGACTTCTTCTAAACTCTCCCTCAAACTAGACAGGAGCTTTTCACCTTCAGCAAGAAGTTTATTTTTTAACTTTTGGCCTTCTTTATTGGTAAACAAGTAAGTTACGGCAGCGCCGATAACGATGCCTACAATTAAAGATGAAATATTACCTTGCCTGCCGGCAGGCAGGTTATTTTTCTCGTGATCGCTCATTTTTTGACCCCTTTTTAAGTAAGTGCATAATACCTGCACCTGCAGTCAATGCTGTAAAGAAATTGCCAGCCTTTTCGATAGGTTTTTTCACTTCCGATACAAGTTCATTGGCATCATCAAACAGATGATTCATTCTTTTGAGGGTAAGTCTTAGATCTTTCAGGACAAAAAAAACCTGGAAGCCCAAAACCACTAAGAATATTGTCAGGATGATAATAACAGTAAGAAGCACAATTTGCGAAAGTTCTAAGGGCAGCATAGCGTCAAAATTGCTCGTGCTGTTAATCGTCCACAATTGTGGACTTTTAGCGCACTCGCATTTTTCCTTTCCAAATTTCTTTGAAATTTGGGAATTTAATTTTTAATTTCCAATTGAGATTACTTCAATCCCCCACTTTTGTCAAATAATAATTGGTAACTTTTTTACTTGGATAGTCGCACCAACCTTGTAACTTTTGATTTTGGCGAAAGGCGCTTCGAGGCGATTATTTCAATTGTATTTTTGCCCTGGGTGAGTTTGTACTGATAAGAAAATTTTCCTTGATCATCAATTGGAATAAACTGACCATTTACAGAAACCATAGCCTCTTTTTCACTGCGACCATCAATCGTGATAGCTGGAACTGATGTTGTCAAATCGTCAGGTGGAGAAATAATTTCAAGTTTGGGAGCTGAAAGAATAGAAAAATATTGAATAAGTAAATAGGAGGCAAAAATTGCAATCGTAACAATAAAAAGTAATAAGGCAAATTTATTAGGAGTAATCATTAGGCGCTTTTTAATCTGAAGGGGAGATTGTTTGTGAGGATATTTTGTTTCGTCATACTCCCGTCGGTAAAGAGGCAGGATTTTTGATGTGTCTAAGCCTAGATACTGAGCATAAATTTTAATAAATCCTTTGGCGAAAGTAGGTTCCGGCAAATTGGCCCACTGGCCTTTTTCTATTGCATCCAGGTGTTCTTGTTTGACTAAAAGATCATGCGACACTTTGGCAAGTGATATCTTTTTTGCTTTTCTCTTCTGGGAAAAAAGTTCACCAACTGCACTCATACAGTTTTAGGAGGAATTTTGAACTTGACTTTGAAAGTATTCATCTGCATTTTTTACTAAAACGTCTCTGGGCTTTGAACCCTCCCCCGGACCGACAATACCGGCCATCTCGAGTTCGTCTAAGAGCCTTGCCGCCCGGGCGTAGCCGATGCGCAATCTGCGCTGCAAAAGTGAAGCAGAGGCACGATCGTACTGAACTATAGTCCTTACCGCTTCCTCAAAGAGCTCGTCGATTTCACCGCCAACCATTCCAGCAATTTTACCGACAGGCATTTGGGTAACCTCCTGGGCATATTCTGGGGTAATTCCAGACCTTTTAAGAAAACCGATAAGGTTTCTAATCTCCGTATCAGAAACAAAAACCCCTTGAATTCTCATCGGTTTTGAAGCATCCGGAGGAACATAGAGCATATCACCTTTTCCAAGCAATTTTTCTGCTCCAGGCTGGTCAATAATTACACGCGAATCGACCATTGAAGAAACATTGAAAGCAATTCTACACGGAATGTTTGCTTTTATAAGGCCGGTTATTACATCAACAGATGGCCTTTGGGTTGCCACTACAAGATGAATACCGGTTGCCCTAGCCATAGCAGCAATACGGCAAATTGCATCTTCAACTTCAACCGGGGCAAATTCCATTAAGCTATGCAATTCGTCTACGACGATGACAATATAAGGTAAAACCTGAAATCCGGATAACTCATTATAACCCGAGATATTTTTCACCTGAGCTTCATGGAATAATTTATAGCGCCTCTCCATTTCAGCCATCGCCCACTTAAGGCTAGATAAAATTTTATCCGCATCAACTATGACCGGCGTAAGTAAGTGGGGAATATCCTGATACTCTGTAAGTTCCACTCTTTTGGGATCGGCCAATATTAATTTGACTTCCTGGGGGCTTGCTCTAAAAAGAAGAGTTGCAATAATCGAATTTAAAAGTACCGACTTACCGGAACCGGTTGTTCCGGCGATTAAAACATGGGGCATTTTACCGATATCGGCAATAACGGTGCTTCCAGAAACATCAGGACCAAGTCCAACTGCCAGTTTTGATTTAGTACCCCTCATTACATCGCTTGAAAGAATGCTCTTGAGTGAAACTATGTCCGGTGAAATATTAGGTATTTCAATTCCTACCAAGGATTTCCCCGGAATAGGTGCTTCGATACGGACATTACCGGTAGAAGTAGCCAGTGCCAGCGCCAGGTCATTTTGCAAAGTCAGAATTTTAGAAAGTTTAGTTCCCATTGGAATCTTCAGGGCATATTGGGTGACTGTAGGACCAGGATTAACCTCGACTACCTGGGCAACAATACCAAAACTTTCAAGAGTTTTTTCAATTATCTGGGCATTTTGTTTTATATTTCCCCTATTTGCCGAACTGCCTCTGGGATCGGCAAGGAGCGATAATGGAGGATATTCCCAAACCCTGGTATCAGCAGGACTATTGGCAACTAAAGTAGACGAAAGAGTTGTGTCAAGATTTTTAGGAAGATTTGCGCGCGCAGGAGAAATTTCTTGTTGGTTCTTTGTGACTATTCTGGGTTGATGGACTTTAAAAAATCTTTTGGTGATTCTAGTAAAACTGCTTATGAACTTATAAAAATTAGTAATGGTTGTCAGTGCCTGATCCAGACTGGTATTTGCAACAATTATTATTGAAACCAGAAAAGTAAAACCTAGAACAAAAAATGCTCCAACTGGAGAAACAATTGATTTAATAGTCGTATAAAGAGTTACTCCTAAAACTCCAGCCAGATTAGTTGAAAAGGGCGCAAGAAGTCCATTTGCTGAAAGTACCAGTGAAACACTACCAAGTATAATATTAATTTTAGTAAATCTTGATTTTATAGAAAAGAGTATCAGGCTGAAAATTAATCCAAAAAGCGGAATACTAACTATACTTACGCCAAATACCCTAAATAGTGACGCTCTAAGAGAAAGCAAAATACCCGCCTGGGTAAAAAATGAGAGGAGCAGCAGTACAGAAAAAGCTAAAGTCACAACCCCTAAAATAGACATTATTGTCTTTTTTTCTAAATTTAGAGGCGATACAATTTTGTTTCTGCGATACCTTCTCATAATTTTTCCAGAAGCTAATTTTATTTTACATCAAGCGGACTATAAATGCTATAGGGTTAGTTTTAACTAACCCTTTCTCCGGAGAGTTTTAGAAAATTATAAACTTCCGAGGACTAAGAGTCCTCGGTATTGTTCTTCAAGTTTACATGAGCGAGCAGAATACTTCCAATCCTCGGAAGTATGTATTCGCTCTCGCATTCATCCGTCGAGTCTGACTCGATGGTATTCTGCGAGCGAATATAAACTCTCCTCCGAATAGGTCACTTTACCATGAGGGCAAAAATTCTTTGAGATTATCGCCTGTTATATTAACTCTTTCTACTTTCTCTTCTACTTTTAATTTGGCGATTTTTCGGCAAATACCATTAATTGTCCTGTCCAATGTTCTCATACCAGCATCAAAACCCAATGGTCTTACAATTTGATGCCAAATATTCTCTTCCAAGACTAGGTCTTCTTTTGAAAGCCCAGAAGCTGCAAGGGCTCGCGGCAGAAGATAATTTTTGCCTATTATTGTTTTCTGCTCATCAGTATAAGACGGCATTTCTAATAGCTCCAATCGGTCCAGTACAGCTGTCGCTATCCCTGCCGTGTTGTTAGCAGTTGCAATAAAGAGTACCTGGGATAGGTCAAACGGGTAATCGATAAAATGGTCAAGAAATTTACTATTTTGTTCAGGGTCTAATAGTTCCACCAGCACTCCCATGATGTCTGCTCTGGCCTCTTCTGTTACCCGATCAATTTCGTCAAGAAGTATTACAGGATTCTTGGTGCCTACTCTTCTAAGTACCTTCATTATAAGACCTGGTTCTGCATCCGGAAAGGTGCGTGATCTCCCTCTAAGCTGTAATGCATCCCCCATACCGCCCATCGGGATTCTTCCAAACTGCCGGCCCAATGTTTGGGCAATCGAATAAGCCATAGTAGTCTTACCGGTTCCAACTAACCCTACTAAAAGAAGAGCGGGGGCTTTATTGTTTTTTGATGTACTTTCAGGTTGATCCTTTTTTAACATTGCAACCGCAATATATTCGAGTATCCTCTCCTTGATTTGGTCAAGACCGTAATGATTGGCGTTTAGAACCTGGCGGGCTTTATCAAGCGATAGGATATCATCGCTTTTTTTATCCCATGGTAAGGAAACAATCCATTCCAAATATCTTGTGACAAGATCATATTCTTGAGAATAAGAAGATGTTTTCGCGAGCCTGGTAAGCCGCTCGATCGTTACTTGCGTTTTTTGGTATAAATCCAGCGGGATTTTGGCTGATTTGAGTTTATCCTCAAGAAGTTTTATGTCCTCGAATTGGGCAGTAGTTGAATTCACTTTAGATTAATTAAACCAGAAAACACATTGCCCTTCAAAACAAATTCCAATTCCTGTATGTTTGAGAATATATTCAGCCAATCTTTTTTTGAGCTTAGTAAAATTTGCCCAAGAGAACTTGCGGTATCAATATCTGGATTTTTTATTAAAACTACTAAAGTAGCTTGTTTGCTTTTGGGAAATTCTATCGCGCCTTTTTCAAATTTTTGTACCTGAATAAACTTGCGTGCCGCCTCTTGCGAGGACGCAATAAAAATCCATTGCCCTAATTGGAAAATAGACAGTGTAGATTTTTGACTTTCTGTTTTTTGGGGAAGTTTTAAAAGGTGAGTTTCAAAAGATTCTTCAATCTGCTCTCTTTTATAAAATTCTTCTTCCTTGGGAATCTTTAAATTGCTAAGATCATCAAAATTGACTTGGTTTGCTTTTGTAATCATAAGAAAATCATTGTCATTATAAAATGCAAGCAGCTGACCTCTCTGGGAAAATAGATTATTTATAAAACTGGTAAGTTCCGGCGGGATATTCACCTGACTATCAAGGAAATTCTTTATATCTGGCGCAAAAATAGCCAATTTTGTTGATTGAGGCAGCTTAAAGCTTTCGGGTAAAAATAAAACTGGCGAGGTTGAATTTGTCAAACCTTTGATTTTAACTTGCTTCGTTTTAAAATTTAATTTGGCATTTATTGGTGAAGCAAAAGCAAGCGCGGCAGATGAGGTTGCGTCAAGTTCAAACTCGACCCCTTCCTTTACCTCTTGAGGCAGATTGAGTTGGGATAGTGTGCGGGAAAAGTTTTCTTGATCATTTTTGGGTATTTGAAAATTGAGCCTAAATTTATTACCAATTGGCGTAATTTCTAAACCTGTGCCGGCATTTGTGAATTTGGAAGAAATAACAAAAATTACTAAAAGAAGGATAACAAATATCGTTAAAATCAACCACTTATTTTCAAATATAGGAAATTGTTTTAACTTGCGGTAAGCTTCTGGGCGTGGGGTCCCAATCATTTGAATTTCTTACTTTTTATGTTTTCTGCCTGGTCCATAGTCGAATTTTTTTCTAAAATTCCTTTTGGGAAAATCATCGCTTTTGGTTCCTAAACCCTGCCTCTCGTCTTGAAACTTCATGGAGAGATTTACCCTACCCTGATCATCAATTTCCGCTACCCTAACTTTTACCTTTTGTCCTATCTTCAACTCGTCTTCGACTTTGGCAACTCGATAGTTGGCAATTTGGGAAATGTGAACTAGACCTTCTTTGCCGGGCAATATTTCGACCATGGCGCCAAATGGAAGAATTCTTTTGACTGCACCCTCATAAATTTCACCGACCTCGGCTTCTTTTACAATTCCTTCAATAATTTTGGCTGCAGTCTGACATGCTTGGACGTCTTTCCCGCTTACCGTTACAATACCCTGGTCGTCAATATCTATAGCCGCACCCGTCTCGGCGATGATTTTATTAATTGTTCGCCCACCGGAACCAATAACAGCGCCAATTTTTGCAGGGTCTATCTTTATTAAAATAACAGTGGGAGCATGAGGTGAAATTTTTTCTCTAGCGGCAGGGATCGTTTTTATGATAGTTTCAAGAATAGAAAGTCTTGCTTTTTTAGCCTTCATTAGCGCTTCTTTTGCAATACTGGTTGGAATTCCATCCAACTTAATATCCATTTGAATAGCGGTAATGCCGTTTTTGGTGCCGGCTACTTTAAAATCCATATCTCCCTGGGAATCTTCCTGGTAAGCTATGTCTACCAATGTTACATATTTTGACCTGTCTTTCTTGTCGCAAATTAAGCCGATTGAAATTCCTGCCACCGGTTCTTTTATGGGAACACCAGCATCCATTAACGCCAAAGTAGAACCACAAGCGGAAGCCATTGATGTTGAACCTGCAGAAGATAAGACTTCTGAAACTACCCGCAGTGTGTATGGAAAGTCTTCTTGTGAAGGCAAAACGGGTAAGAGAGCCCTTTCCGCTAAAGCTCCGTGGCCAATCTCTCTTCTTCCCGGCGGGCCAAGACGTCTTACTTCGCCGGTTGAAAACGGCGGAAAATTGTAATGATGCATATACTTCTTGGTCCCCTCGCCGGTCATCCCTTCAATCAGTTGTTCCAAGGCGGGAGATGCTAAGGTAACAATCGATAAGACTTGAGTATCACCTCTTTGGAAAAGCCCGGATCCATGAGTTCTTGGCAGAATACCGACTCTTGCGGTTATTGGCCTGATATCGTCCGGAGATCTGCCATCAATTCGTTTTTTGTCTTGCAAGATGCGTTTCCTTAAGAAGTCGGAAACTGCCTCGTCTAAAATGCCTGCTAGCCATTTTGAAGTAATTTGTTTCTCTTCTTCTTTGATAAATTCTTCTTCAAGTTTTGTTAATTGATAGCTAAACCAATTTTCGTCTTGAGAAACTTCCGGTTTTTCAAGACCACTAATAATGTTTTTTGCGATAAATTCCCTAATTATTTTATCCTTATTTTCTCCAAGACTTACTCTTTCGTATTTCTGTTTTTCTCTCCCGGCTTCTTTGGTTAAATCTTCAATCAGTTTAATAACGTTTTTTCCATGATCAATTCCAAACTTAATTGCTCCAATAACAGACTCTTCATCGACTTCATTTGCCCCGGCTTCAATCATTACCACTTCTTCTTTATTGGATGCCAAAATCAGATCAAGACTGGAAAAATCTTTTTCAGCATCTGTCGGGTTTAAAATATAACCTCCGTTTTGTCTGCCTATTCTAAGACCAGATATCGGACCGTTCCAGGGAATGTCGGAAAGTGAAAGGGCACAGGAAGCGGCAATTAGGGCAACAATATCGGGATCGTTTTCCTGATCGAATGATAATACGGTTATTACAACCTGAACCTCGGCTTGGTAGTCTTTTGGGAAAAGAGGTCTTATAGACCTGTCTATCAACCTTGCTGTTAAAATAGCTTTCTCGGATGGTCTTCCTTCTCTTTTGATAAATCTTGAGGTGGATATTTTTCCGCCAGCATATAGCCTCTCCTCATAATCAACGGCAAGCGGAAAAAAGTCCATATCAGGTGGTGCTTTTTTGGAAACAGCAGTAGCTAAAAGTACGGTTTCTCCGTAGCTTGCTAAAACGGAGGCATTTGCCTGAGTTGCAAGTTCGCCGCTTTCTAAAATGAGTTTCTTTCCAGCAAGATCAATTTCTTTACGGACTGTTTTTTGCATTATAAATTCTTGGAGAATTTACGGGAGTTAGAAATCGGATAGTGAGAATCAAAAAAATTGATTCGAACTATTCAACTTCCAACAACCCAATTCCCTGTTATATTTTAAGTCAATAATAGATAAATAGCAAGCGCTGCTTATTTCTATTTTGGCAGTCCTAACTTACCAATAATATCTTTTAGGCGCGCAGCTCAGTGTTACTGAGCGAGCACCGCAAGGATATTATTGGGGTAAGCCAAGCTTACCGATAATATCCTTATATCTATCCTCTGCCTTTCTCGTTAAATAGTGGAGAAGTCTTCTACGTTTATTTATCATAGAAAGCAAACCCCTTCGTGAATGATTATCATGTCCGTGTGATTTTAAATGATCCTTAACCTTCTCGATTCTTTGGGAAAGTAAGGCAATCTGGACTTCCGGAGATCCTGTATCGCCCTCGTGCGTTTTAAATTTATCTATTACTTGCTTTTTTGATGTATCGCTCATGAGAAAATCAGTATATCTAATCTAATGCTCAGTGTCAAAAGATTTAGAGCCCTTGTAAATTTTTGGCGGTTTAAGCCACTCTTTTTGAGATTTTTCAAATTCGACCTGATCGATAGAAACCTCGTCTACCTGCTTAAAGCTGTCGGAGGTTGCTGGAAATGAGCCAACGGGAGAAGAGAGTGGTGTTTCGTATGCGGGTTGTGATTTTTGCGCAAAACTGGCTCTACCTGCTCCAAATTTGATTAGCCAAGAGGCAATTTCGAGGGTCGCCGGTGTTGATTTGGCAACATCAAAATTATTGGTAGAATGAGCGATACCGGTATATAAATTGTAGGCTGTATCCTCATCGAGAGGCAAGGCTAAATCTCTTAAGAGGTTTGCTGTTAACTCGCTTAAACTAGTCGCTTGAGGGTTGCCAACGCTTGCATGAGCAAATTTTTGATTCATTTCTTCTAATGAAATGCTGACTGTCCATGAATCTGAACTAAAAGTTTGCTCATGAACAAATTCTTTATTCAATTCTTCTGCCGTTTTGAACCCGATGACAAAACGTAAATCCGATTTTGAAGGTGCATGCTCAAATGAAATTTGTTCAGTTGAAGCCCCGTTTGTCCCGGTCAGTGGATGAATAACTATTTTTAATTTATCGTGATTTAAAAAATAAGTAACTTTATCAACTGTGTTAACTGCATTATCGATATTGATAACTAAATTTTTTCCCTCGCCAGATCTGCCGATTTTGTCTACTGCGTAAAGTTTTGAAGCATCACTAACAGTTGGATGTTTGGCATAAACAGAGATATTTTTACCAATTTTGGTCAGTGAAAGATATAAGCCTAAACCTGAGGCTAGTCCGTCAAACCCAGAATTGTCTGAAATAATTATAGAAACACTCTGGGCCTTGGTTAATCTCTCTAGAGTTTTCTCTTTAGAAATTGGATCCATTTTAATTTACAGAACCCCGAGTAACCTTAGTTTTCGAAAATCAACTGACTCTAAGTCATTTTGACGGGGGTGAATAAATTTTTAACCCAAAGATTCTATTATATCTCCTTCTTCAAAGTCAACACTTTGAACAAATCCTATGCCAAATTCTTGCCCTTTACTTACTACGTTAACATCCTTTTTAAATCTCTTCAGTGACAAGACCTGTATATTGTCGCTTCTTCGGTTGTTTTTATGATTAATAATAATTTTCTCTCCAATTTTTATTTTCCCATCTGTTACGACTGCACCAGCTATTTTTTTGCCTTCAATTTCAAAAATTGCGACAACTTTTGCGCGACCGGCAATTTTAGATTCATGCTTAGCCTCTTCAAAATTGGCAACAACTTCTTTCAGGTCGGCAATAAGATCATAAATAACTTTATATTCTTTAATAACTACACCTTCCCTTTCGGCATGATTTTTTACAGAAGGTGATGTCTTGACATTAAACGCCAATATCGGTGCGCTGGCTGCCTTAGAAAATGAAACATCGGCCGGTGAAACCTCTCCGACGCCGGATAATACAACGAGAACCTTTTGGGGTAAATTCGCTTCAATAGCCTCCAGACTTCCAGCAACATCCGCTTTAATTACTACTTTAAATTTATCTTTAGCTTGCTGCGATTTGGCAATTATTTCTGAAAGAGTTGCTGGCTTTTTAAAAGATGATAAGTTAACTATATTCCGATCTTTGACAACACTGCCAACATCAAGTATCCTTTTAAAACCTAAAATTTCAACCGGCTTTGACGGCTCGGCAATCATTTGCCTTTGATTTCTGTCATCTACAAGAGCCTTAACTGTGATTGTTTCACTATCGACAATTATTTTTTGTCCAATTTTAAGTGTCCCTTTTTTAACTATTACTGTTACAACTGAACCTCGGTTTTTATCCAAAAATGATTCAACAACTACCGCCTCTAAAGGGGCATTTGGCTCGCAAACAGCAGGTGAAAGTTGCCAGACCAACTGGATTACCTCTAATAATTCTTCAATACCCTTACCCTTTGGGGCTGCCACCTTAACTAAGGGTACGTCACCGCCAAATTCTTCGATAACAATATTTTCTTTTTGCAATTCTTTCTTAACTTTTTCTAAATTTATGTTTGGGAGGTCTATTTTTGTGAGTGCGACAATTGTGGGTTTTTTTGCTGATTTTATATGTTTAATTGCCTCTTGGGTTTGCGGTTTTACTCCTTCTGTAGCCGCCACCGTCAAAACAACAATGTCGGCAACTTCTGCGCCGCGGGAACGCATCTTTTCGAAGGCCGCGTGTCCCGGAGTATCAACAAAAGTAATGGGGTTACTATTAAAAGTTATTTGATATGCCCCGATATGCTGGGTAATACCGCCGTGCTCTTTGGCAACTACATTTGACTTGCGGATTGCATCAAGTAAGGTGGTTTTTCCATGATCCACGTGACCCATAAGGGTAACAATAGGCGGTCGAAAATTTTCTTGTTTCTTCTTGTCCATAAATTAATAATTTTGACGGCTGCCAAACTCTCATTTAAGTAGTTTTTTCGCCGTCTGGTTCGCTAGCTGGCGGGGCGGATTGACCTTTTGCTCTGGAGTGGGGTTTTCTGTCTCAGATTGACTGGCTGTTGCCTTTTTTTTGATCGGCTTAGTAACTGATTCTTCTTTAATCTGGCCCTGAGGTGTTTCCTGCTTGGTAACCTTTTCATCGTCTGAGTCTTCCACTTTACTTCCTTTAGCTTTGGCTTGATCATCAACGGGAGTTTGAGGCTGTTGACCTGGGATTTGGGCCTGTTTGTCTTCAGGCTGAGTTTTCGCTTCCTTGGCCTCAATTTTTTCGATCACCCCTAAGGCTTTCTTTGCTTCTTCTTGTGCCGCTTTTTCTTTAGCCTCAACTTCTTTCGGGGTTCCGCTTTTACCCCGAATATCAATTTTGCAACCTGTTAACTTTGCGGCCAGCCTGACATTCTGGCCTTCTTTACCGATTGCCAGTGAAAGTTGATCATCAGGGGCAATGACAAGGGCTGTTTTTTCTTTCTCATTTATTGTGACATTTAATTCTTTCGCCGGTGAAAGGGCTGCCTTTATAAATTCAACTGGGTCTTCCTGGTAAGCAATAACGTCAATTTTCTCATCTGAAAGTTCGTTAATTACCGCTTGTACTCTAACCCCTTTTTGCCCAACGCAAGATCCAACCGGATCCACCCCCAGTTGAGAAGAATAAACGGCGATTTTTGATCTGGAACCGGCTTCTCTGGCCACTACCTTGATTTCGACGCTACCTGCTGAAATTTCAGGAACTTCTTGTCTGAAAAGTCCCTCTAAAAGCCCGGGGGCGCTTCTTGAAACTATTATTTCTTCACCTCTTGCGCCTTCTTTAATACCCACAACGTAAAATTTCATCCTTTGATTGAGGACATACTTTTCGTTGTGGGCTTGCTCTTGCGGCGGCATAATTCCTTCTGTTTTACCTAAATTAACAGTAATAATGGGGCCGGAAATTCGCTGGATAATGCCCGAAACAACTGTATTAATTTTTGAGGAATATTCGGAAAGGATGGCATTTTTTTCGGCTTCCCTAATTCTTTGCAAAATAACCTGCTTGGCAGTTTGAGCGGCGATTCTACCAAAACCTGAAGGCGTGATTTTTTTCTTGCCTTTTGAAAGAGCAACTTCGCCTGTTTCCGAATTAAGATCGACATCGATCCCTTCAGGATCGCCATAATCTTTTCGGTAAGCCGCTAAAATCGCCTGTTTTATAGAATCAATTACCACTTCCGGTTCGACTCCCCGTTCGGAGCAAACCTGATTTAAAGCTGACGCAAATTCTGTTCTTGCCTGTATTGCCATGAAATTCCTCTGGAATTTAGTTCTTAGTTTTGAGTTCACAGTTCATAGTTTATGATCTATGAACCCAGAACTATTATTAAAAAAGGCGCACTTGGCGCCCCTCCTCAATTTAGATACTAGAGCTAAAAAATCTATGCGAATTCTAACAAAATTACTACGGGCAGTCAACCAAGCGCAAGTAACGCTACTAAATCAAAAGTGTAATAATTTTGTTTGTAGTGTTAGAATCAGATTACTAAGTAAATGTACTGCGCAAGCTGCGGAAAGAAAATACCAGAAAAAGCTAAGTTCTGCACCTACTGCGGAGAAGTAGCTGATCTCGACTCGAAAGTTAGCGAGGCTCCAAAAACAGAGAAAAAACCGCCTTCGAGGGGCAGAAAAATTGCCAGCTACATAATCTTAATAATTATTTTTTCCCTCTTGAGTGCATTTGCGGCAGAAAGTTCCGATCCATCAAATAAAAGTATAGCCATAATTTTCGGCGTTGGGGCCGGGATTCTCTGGCTTTTTCTTTTATATGAACTAGCCCGTGTATTTTTTAAATCCTTAGGGGGAACTGGCAATATCTTTGGCAAAATTTTTAGCTTTTTTGTTAAGAAACCCAAATATGCAATCGGTTTTTTGGCGATTTTGCTTATTTTAATAGTTGTTTTCGGCATGAAAATTAGCGACTTTAAATACAAACAGATAAAACCAAATCTTGACCTTATCCAGGATAACTTAACCGAACTGTTTGTCAACAAATCAGTTGGTGATGCAATAGCCGCCGGTAAATCTGCGCCTTATTCACTCCAAAAAGTTGGCGAAAATGCCCAAACCGTTTCCGAAAGATTAACAGCCCTTAATAGTCCATCAAGGCTTAGTGATTATCAACTGGCCGCCAATGATTGGGCAGACGCCATGGTCACATTCTCAAAAGACCAAAAAAACTGGGACACTTTAGGACAAGATCCGGGTCCCTTCACTTTAAAGTTGACGAATCCCCAAGCACAGGGCCTGCTTAAATCCAGCGTTGAGCAAATCGCCAGCCTAAAAGACTACGGCGATGACGCTATTTCCCGTACAGATAAACAAGCAATGCGCTATATCGCCGCCAAGCTGCAAGTACAAAGCTACTGGATTGATGGTATTGATCAGTCAACAAATCCTTCTTTCCTCTCGCTTGAAATAAGTCCCGTTTACGCCCTTGGGCGCAAAATTCCGGTAGGTACTCTAAAAAGACGTAACCCCTGTATTTCAAAAACCGTCTGCGCTGGCGATGTCAAAAAAATGGCCCAGGGGGTCTACATGTCCGCGCTTGGATACGTGGTAGGAGAAAAAGACGCAGGCACAAGTTGGGACAATGCCTGGAAAGATGCAGAACCGCTAATTGACGCTTCCGGCTACTCGATGGGAGGAGTTGGTATTACTCAAGGTGATAAGAATCAACCGCAATACCCGCCAGCCGTTCAAGCATTTTTCAACGAATGTACTAGCAAAGGCGGGATTGTCGGGGGAACGGGCGGAGTCAAAGAAAGACTGCCGACAACGGAAGATGGCAGGACCTGCAAATACCAAAATGGCGCCTGCTGGGATATGCTAACCTATTCCGGCGGCAGGTACATGGGCGGCAATCCCGGCTGCCCCGAGCGGGGATTAGTTCCAAGAATTGTCCAAAAAGAACCTGAGCCTTCTGATGGATCAGGCCCCAAGCCGACTTCTCAGGTCCAACCGACTCAGAAGCCGCAAGCAACATGGGACGGAACCTACAGTGTTAATGCCAATGTGGGCTGTAACATCCCGGGTATCTACTCATCGGGACTGTTGCCGTCGGCAACCAATTTCACTGTCAAGGGGAATCGGGTGTTTGATGCCCAAGGAGGCAGCTATCCAATTGATTCTTCGGGGCAAGCTCGAATGGTCATAAACGTTAATGCCAGCGGCATTAGTGTCCAAGCTGTTCAAAGTTATGCTTTTTACCAATCGGGCGGCCAAGCACAAGTCAAAGGCAATATCACGGTCAGTGGGGGGGGTGCGGTTGAAGGACAAAGTTTCAGCCTTAACTGTCAAGGTTCATACTCCGGCAGACGCACTTCTTCTTAAATTTTATATTCGCTCGCAGAACACCGTCGAGTCTGACTCGACGGATGAATGCGAAAGCGAATACATACTTGCGAGGACTAAGGTATCTGCTCGCTCATGTAAACTTTAAGGAGAATACCGAGGACTCTTAGTCCTCGGAAGTTTATGGAAGATTCACTCTATACCATCATCGGTTTTGCGGCAATTGCCTTAATCGCATTTGGCATAGTTAAAGGGTTTCTGTTTGTAAAAAGAAAATTTGGCCTTAAAATGGCCATTTTAGTATCTCTTTTACTGCTTGTCCTGGCCGTTGCCATCAGCCTTCTAACCACCATTTTTAGGCTCTGCTCTCCCTGCTGAAAAGAACTTTTTAGGAAAAACAAAATTAAAGAAGTAAGAGCATTTGCGCAAATTGCCATATAAAGAATTACCTTCATAATTTTATCTCGACTCTTTTATCTACAAATTCACCATTTATTCTGCTGTCCACGTTTACCCATGCTTTTTCTGGGACTGCTTTGTAAATCCTCCTTGGCATATTACCTTGAAATTGAGAAGCTTTGTGTCGGTCTTGTTTACCAATCCTCCCGTCAAGATATTTAAGGGCATTGTTAATGTTTTTCTCGTCATTTAGTTCGTACGCCTTGGCTTGTATGTAGACGCCTTGTCCTTGGCCTTCGGAAACAGTGCTGTCATAAATTACTATAAATACCCGATTGTTATCTCTTATGTTTTTAGAATGTTGGTTTTCTCTCCAAGAAATCCAGTAGAAATTATAGTTTTCATCAAAAGCGCAGTAGACGGGTGAATTCCAAGGCTGACCGTCTTTGGAAATGGTAGCAAGAGTTATATAAAGAATTTTCTCAATGATCTGTTTGGCCTTTTCCGAAAGAGCTTTCATATCGAGGCAAGTATATCAAAAATGGAAATTACATTATTAAAGTTCTAAAATTGGGGCTGATGAAAAGCAAAATAAAAATCAGCATTGCAAAACAGGAAGATTTTGAGGCATTTTATCAGCTGATCACGAAGACCTTGAAGGAGGGTTATTTTCTTTATTCTCCTCACAGTTCGTCTTTTATCTTACAAGAAGGACTTTCCAAAAAGTCGCTTTGGGAAGAGTTTAAAAAGGGTAACAAGCCGCTTTATCTTGCCTATATTGATGGACAACTTGTCGGCTATCTTTTGACGTTTAAATCAAATGGGGGTGTTGCGTTTGGACACTGGCTGGCAGTAGATCGGGGTTTCCAAAGAAGGGGTGTTGCTTTGGCACTTTTGAAATTTTGGGAGAGGGAAGCCAAAAAACAAGGAGCACACAAATTACAGCTTTGGACTACCGAAAACGACATTCAATTTTATAAAAAAGTAGGATTTACTTTAGGCGGCGAATTCCCTGACAGCTGGTATGGTCTT
>MFBL01000014.1 GCA_001774945.1 Candidatus Curtissbacteria bacterium RIFCSPHIGHO2_12_FULL_41_17 | reverse complement strand
TGCTTAGTATTGCAAATTCCCAGAACTTATGCAAAAATTACCAAAATAAACAACTTATAGTCTTGCAGGAAAACGCTTTTGTGAAATTAATTAAAAGATTCAATATCCCATAAACAATTTTCCCGCACTTTGCGGCTAATTTGTATAAATTTTTTATAGCTAAAAACAAAATTGCATGTTATGGGAGCAAGCTATCTTATTTGATTGTCACAACTTTCTTTTTATGTTTAAGTTTTTTCTAGCACTTCAAATCGCCAAAATGCTATTTAAAAGAATCTGATACAAATTGATATTAATTGTTTTGAGGATTTCCACAAACCGATAGCGCAAAAGCGCGGTAAATAGAAAATGGTTAATGGTAAATGGAATAAAAAAGATCTATTCACAATTCACCATTTACGATTCACCTTCAAGTGGAGCTAGAGAGAATCGAACTCTCGTCCCTACTATGCGAAAGTAGTGCACTACCACTATGCTATAGCCCCGAAAGTCGAAGACCCTGAGCGAAGTCGAAGAGTGGACCGTACCGGATTCGAACCGGTGACCTTTTGCATGCCATGCAAACGCTCTACCAGCTGAGCTAACGGCCCAGAATTTTTACTAATCCAATACTAAAAAGGCAATTTCTCCAAATTTTAAAATCTTCTAAAAATTACGCGTTGTAAAATACTCAATAAAGGTCAATTAGCCTACCGGATCAGGCTAAACCCGCTAATATAAAAGTCTATCACTCAACAGTTGAGTCTGCTATTTTTACACATTGTTCGGTCTGCAAATCGCAGTTTATACATACTTTTTATTTACCTAAATCGAGCTTAAAGATATCACATTTAGTCTGTTGACAACAATCTAATACAAAGCTTTTAATTAAGTTAAGAGGTGCTCCCGACAAGTCAGACTTGTCCCGTAACGGGAGAATATCAATTTCACTATTTGTTAATGTGCCTAGGGCAGCGATAAAAATTAATCTCTAATGCTACTGCCCAAAAGAAAAAACAAAAAGTATTTTTACAGAGCACTTACTTTCAGCACTCTTCTTCCTTTAGAAAAAATCATCAATTTTGTTAAAACTTCCGGCATCGAATTTGACCCAAAGAATCCCAAAACAAAAATCTTTTATATTGTAAAACTTGGACTCCTTGACGACTTTATCAATAAAACAACTAAGAATACAAATTTAAACAAAAATAGTCAATCTTCACTGCTCTTACCGTATAGCGCAGTTGACAGGATAGTCCAAATTGAAAATCTCCACTCAATGGGCCTTTCATATCGAAAAATCGTTAAAATTTACAAAAAGCTAAAAACCAGTAGTCTTTTAATAACCTCCAAGGAGGGTAATTCAGGCATATCCTATAACTTAAGTCGCAAAAAGCCTCACCAACAGATCTCAATCTTGCCTAAACATCTAATACCAACCGCTGAAATTATCGAAATGGCCTCAAAATTAAATATCGATTTAGGCACAAGCAATCCAGAAGAAAGAATGCGCTATTTAATTAAATTGGGTATCCTGCCTCAAACTATTAAAAAAATGTCCCAACGCTACGGCAAAATCGTCGGCCATTTGCCTGCTCCCAGTGTTGAAAGACTGATCTATGTCAGTAGATTACACTTGCGCGGGCTAAGCTACCCCAAAATTGCCGAAAAAATCAGGCGGATTGAAAAAAGGCATAATCAATCTGATGCAAACTTCCAAAATAATGGCTTCAGCCTTCTGGAGTATCAGCTAAATAAAAAACTGCACGATCACCAGAAAAAAATTGAAAAGATAGTCAAAGACAAGCTGGACCAGTATTTAGACGGATACAAGAAACAGCTCTTAACTATCTTATCGCAAAAAACAGCTCACAATTAGCTTTCTTTGAGCTTAAAAAGCATTTCGGCAAGTTCTTTTAATCCCTCTTGCGAAACACAGCTTATCAAAACAACTCTCTTCTTCTTGGCCTTAAATAGTTCGACAGTCAACTTGGCTTTTTCTTTGGAAACTAGGTCGCTTTTGGTAAGAACAATTATTTCTCTTTTCTTGACAAGCCCATGCCCGCCGGTCTTCGACCCTGAGGGTTTCAGACCCGAATGGGCAGGCAGGTCTTTTGAGTAAGTTGTAAGTTCATTTCGAATAGTTTGATAATCGGCGAATTTCTCTGAATTTGTTGCCAGATCGATTAAATGTAAAAGTATTTTAGTTCTCTCAACATGCCTTAGAAACAAATCGCCGAGGCCTTTTCCGGCACTTGCTCCCTCGATTAAGCCGGGGATATCCGCCAAAACAAGAGTATCACGGGCTTCATGAGTACCACGAGTACCAAGGGTTTCTTTCCATTCTTCCAAGCTTTTGGTACTTTTGGTACCCTTGATACTTTTGCTACTTTTATTTAATACCCCCAAATTTGGCTCAAGCGTCGTAAACGGATAAGGGGCAATCGCCGGTTTGGCAGCGGCTAAAGCGGCTAAAAGCGTTGATTTACCGCTGTTGGGCAGACCTATTAAGCCCACATCGGCAATTAATTTTAACTCCAAAATTAGATTAACCGATTCTCCTAATTCTCCCTTCTCGCCTGAAAGAGGCCTTCTGCCATATTCGTCTCTTAAATAGGCATTGCCTCTGCCCCCCTGGCCACCGCGGGCAACAAGAATCTTGTCACCTTCGCTAGCTAAGTCAAAATCGATGTCAGAAGTGGAAAGTTTGTCTCTGGAAAATTTTGGCTCTTCACTTTGCACTTTGAACTTTGCACTTTGAACTTTTACCATCGTCCCTACCGGCACTTTAAGTACTAGATCTTCCCCGTTTGCTCCCTTTCGCAAATTGGGTGCGCCTCGCTGTCCGTCCCAAGCATTGTAATCTTTGACAAATCTGTAAGGTTCAAGGGTATTCAAATTGAAAGTTGCCTGGCAATAAACATTACCGCCATTACCGCCGCTGCCGCCGTCGGCTTTCCCGCGTCTTTTACCCTTAATATGGTGAAATGAACCGGCCCCGTCACCGCCATCTCCCGCTTTAACTGTTATTCTTGCATAGTCGATCATCTTGCGCTTACGTTAACAGATAACAATTTTTGAATCAAATTTTACCCCGCACCACCTTTGGTGCGGGGTTGACACTTTTCCCGAACTGTTGTTAAGCTGAAAGTAAGTTGAAAAAGCCGGAAACTCCTCAAGAGAACCCTTACGGCCTTATCGGCAAAATATACGAAGGAAATAAGAAAAGCCACCAGTCAAGACTCCTGAGCATCTATATCGGTGGAGCTCTGGTAATTGCCTTTTTGTTCATGGCATCCCTTGCCCCGCAACTTGGCGAAAGGCTAGGAAATCTGGCGGTAAAAAAACAAACTCAACAAAGTTTGGCAGCCCGCGGTGATACTCCCACCCTTTCATTCAAGGTAATCCCCTGGCCGAAAAATTACCAAGATCTAATAAGTACTTTAATGGAACAGGCAGTTAACTTTGAAAGAACCGGTGCTCTTATCGGTGCCCAGCAAAACCGTCAACTTGCCCAGGCTCTGCAGGTCAGCGGCATCGACCTGTCCAAACCCCTTGGCTACTACAGCGCCGGCAACGTCATGGCCCTATTGAAAATCAAGATGAACAATCAGGGTACGCCCGAAGCAATCTGGCGGCCTCTTTTTAATTCCCTAATACGCCTTGATCAAATCTTAAAATCATATCTTGATTATACCCAGGGCGGCTTAATTAAAATAACGGGCCAAACTTCAACCCTAAGCTGGTCGGCAACCAATGTTGATACTTGTGTTGCTTCAGGCGGCTGGAGCGGCCAAAAAGCAATTTCCGGGTCGGAAACCGTCAGTCCGGCCCAGACAACAACTTACTTTCTAAGATGTACCGGCAGCACGGATGTCGTCGAATCGGTAACTATTACGGTTGACTCCGGCTCCCCAGCACCAACTCCTGCTCCAACTCCCACACCGACTCCCGCTCCCACCAGCCTGCCTAATGAGCAAGCAGACACAGACGGCGACGGCTTTTCCAACTCTTTGGAAAAATATCTAGGCACTGACCCCAATAGAGCCTGCGGAGAAAATACCTGGCCGCCGGATTTTAACAATAGCAAAAAAGTAGACATTTTCGATAATAATTTTCTCGCGCCGCCGCGTTTTGGAACCCAAACGGGTGATGCCAATTTTGACAAGCGCTACGATCTAAATGGCGACAGCAAAATTAATATCGATGATGTCAACGTCCTCAAAAATTACTTCTTCAAAACCTGCTCCTGAATTAGTTAGTAGTTAGTAGTTAGTAGTTAGTAGTTAGTAGTTAGTAGTCTTCTCTACTTCGAGTTTCGCAGTTCAGTGAAATTACTTCCATGTCATTCCCGCACCCGCCAAAGGCGGGTCCGCCTCTGGCGGAAAAGCGGGAATCTATATCGATAATATTTGTATGGATTCCGGGTCAAGCCCGGAATGACAAAGTGCGAAACTCGTATCTATTTCCCCAGAAGTCCCAGAGGATTTAAAGCAGTGCCGTCTTTATGGATCATAAAATCTAAATGGACTCCTGTCGACCTGCCTGTTGATCCCATTGCAGCTATTACATCACCTTTTGATACTTTTTGACCAACAGTCACATAGAATGCTGAAAGATGGGAATATTGAGTCGTGTAACCGTTACCATGGTCAATGATCACTCGATTAGCATAACCATAATTATCTGGCCAACCAGCAACAACAACTGTACCAGCGTCAGATGCATGAATTGGGCCTCCTCCTAAATTAGAAATATCAATACCCGGATGATACCAGGAAAAGTATTGGGCAAGTTGTCCCGATGCCGGCCAAAGAAATTGGCCGCTTCCAAGATCGGCAACCGGAATGTTCTCGCGGGCCAGATATTGGGTTGGTACCGGTTTTGGTTTTTCCGGCGGTGCGCCGTCCGGCACAATTAATAATTGCCCTGTGGAAAGCTGGAAATCGTCACCAACATCGTTAAACGGAAAATCGATAATCGCCTGAGCATTCGCCCTGTATTTCTTGGCAACAGAATAAATTGTGTCTCCGGAAACTACGTCGTGGGCAACACCGGAAACCGGCAAAACTTTTAATTTTTGGCCGGAGCGAATTTTAGAATCAGAAGTCAAATCATTTTCCCAAAGAATTGTATCCTCGCTTACTCCATAGTCAGCGGCAATTGATGAAATTGTCTCCCCATCTTCAACTTCGTGTTCAATTATTTTATCTCTTGGTTTTTCGGAAATAACAGTAACCGGAGTAATTAACGAAGAAATAACAGCCGTCTGCGAAACATCTCCTGCTGCAGCAATCAGGGGATTAGCCGGAATACCGGGGTACGAACCGGAAATTACCGAAGTGGATGAAAGTACGCCTCCGGTAATTAAAACGGCAATCGCAAGCCCGATAATCGAACCGTGAACAAAAAGTGAAGTATTGGCACCGCGTCTAGCCAAAAGCACATCAACAACAAAATCTTTTACTTCTTCAAAATTTATACCGGCGCGTCTTAGACGGAGGTGAATATAAGAGGCCAAAGCCGACAGAAAAGCAACAAACTCCTTATGTATTGGGTCGCGATCCATCTAGTTAATTAAAAGTTTAAATTTCAAAGTTAAAAATTGCAAATCTAAAACAAAGCCAAGTCTGACTTGGCCTCGATAGTTTTGAACTTTGCACTTTGAACTTTGCACTTATTTTATATCCGTCGATAAAGAGTCCAGAAATTCCTTATTTGAGGAAGTTTTAGCCAGTCTTTCAATTAAAATATCCGTTCTCTCGTCCGGGGAAAGTACCGAAAGCATCCTGCGCATGGTCACAATCTTTCCGTATTCTTCTGCAGAAAAAAGCAATTCCTCCTGCCTTGTTGAAGACCGCTCTACATCGATCGATGGGTAAATTCTGCGCTCAGCCAGCTTACGGTCCAAGTGAAGCTCCATGTTACCAGTGCCCTTAAATTCCTCATAAATAAGATCGTCCATTCGCGAACCCGTATCAATTAAGGCCGTACCGATTATGGTCAAAGATCCTCCCCCTTCGCAGTTTCTGGCAGCGCCAAAAAAGCGCTTTGGCGGATATAAAGCTGCCGGATCAAAACCGCCGGTTAAAGTCCGACCGCTTGGCGGAACTGAAAGGTTGTAAGCACGCGCAAGTCTGGTTATTGAATCAAGTAGTATAACCACGTCAAGTCCTACCTCTACAAGCCTTTTAGCACGCTCAAGGGCTATTTCGGCAACCCTAGTTTGCTCTTCTGCCGGTTCATCGAAATTTGAGGCAATTACCTCGCCTTTTACCGAACGCGAAATGTCGGTAACTTCCTCCGGCCTTTCACCAATTAATGCGGCCATCAGATGAACTTTCGGGAAGTTTTCGGAAATTCCGCGGGCAATATCTTTAAGAATAGTTGTCTTGCCGGCCTTTGGCGGTGAAACGATCATTCCCCTCTGGCCTTTACCAATCGGTGAAATTAGATCAATCAATCTGGTAGAAAGCGGAGTCTTACCTGTTTCCAGCTTTAGTTTTTCATTCGGGTAAACAGGCGTTAAATCTTCAAATTTGGTGCGTTTGCCCATTTTCTCGGCATCCTGCCCGTTTACCTTTTCAACCTTTAAAAGCCCGAAGTAACGCTCGCTTTCTTTGGGCGGCCGGCCCATGCCCTCGACCATATCTCCGCTTCTCAAGCTAAAGCGGCGAATCTGGGAAGCTGAAATATATACGTCGTTTTCGCTGGGTCTGAATTTCGGCCGCAAAAAGCCGTGGCCGTCGCCGGCAATATCCAGTATTCCTCCCACTTTCTCGGTGGGAACATCCCGCCCCAAAGGTGTTGTTTCCGCATCACCGTTTGAATAATCTCTTGTAGTTCTCGGTACGTCAAGACTCTCGTAATTTTGTGTTGGGGAACCAACATCGGCCTGCTCGCCAACTTGCGGTGCAAGATCACTCTGATTAGTGCGTAAATCAATAACCCGCCCTGCCGAAACCTCAGGAAGGCTTTCTGCTTTCTTCAGATCGTTTTTAACTCTAACAGAAACTTTTGCTGTAGCCATTTTAGTTTAAATTCACAAATATAATTGCGGCACCTTTTCAGTTTTTCTGGAAAGACATAAAGTATGAGGTCGATTCAGATTCTACAGTTAATATTCTCAAATGTCAAATAGAAATTTGCAACTGCGAATGCCTAAAAAAGGACCGTATGCCTGCCCAACATACGGTCCTAAACTCGACTACGTTCAGTTTAGATAACGTAGGCAAGGTTAGGTTTTTATCTTATTCGCAGAAAAGCTCTGCTTATTTTGTCTTTGGGAAAATAAGTCGCCGGCAATTTCAGAAAGTTCTTCTTCCCTTTTGCCGGATACAATCCTGCCTCGTCCATATCGCGCAAGCGCCAGTCCTAAAGGTGCGGCGCTAAACATTGAAACCATACCCAATACTCCGGCTCCCGTATCCGGCTGTTTTGTGGGAACAGACGCAGATTTAACTTCACCGGGAACATTTACAGTCTGGTTTTGAGTCTGGTTATTCTCGATATTTATGTCGATGTCGTTATTGTTTTCGTTATCGTTATCATTATCATTGTCGTTGTCATTGTCGTCCCCTCCACAATCAGCGCATGGCGGTGGGGTTGGAGTCGGTGTCGGAGTTGGAGTTGGAGTTGGAGTTGGAGTTGGAGTTGGTGTTGGTGTTGGAGTAGGCGTCGGTGTTGGAGTAGGCGTCGGTGTTGGCGTCGGTGTTGGAGTT
>MFBL01000013.1 GCA_001774945.1 Candidatus Curtissbacteria bacterium RIFCSPHIGHO2_12_FULL_41_17 | reverse complement strand
TTAAGATCAATAATTCCTTTTAAGAATTTAATAACTATTTTTGTCAGTGATTTTTATGGACATCCTGCAAATAACAATTTCTGGAGTCAAAATTATGGAGACTTCACGCCTTACTTTGGAGTAATTCCGTTAATTTTTACCATCTGGGCTGTTGTTCACCTTTGGAAGAGAAATCTTGTGAAGTTTTTAATGATTTTTTTGGCGATTTTCATTCTCGCCGCCACTAAGGGTCCGTTAACTTTTCTTATCGCGACATTGAATCCACCGCTTCTGGACGCGACTACGCCATCAAGATTTATTTCTGTTTCAATATTCTTGGCAATAATTTTGGCTGCAATTGGATTTGATAATTTTATTAAAAATTTTCAAAGTAAAAAATATCTAAGAATTTTTTTAAAGTTTCTCATGCCTCTGGCAGGTATTTATGCGATGTTGTGGTTATTTGCGATTTTCGGGAAGTTCGTCCTACACCCACAGGAAACTTGGCTAATTAATCTTGCCGTAACTCGCAGAAATCTAATTCTGCCAACCTTAATGTTTCTCTCCATCCCGGTCGGTACTTTAATAGTAATTACCATTAGAGAGAAAATGAAAATGAAAGAGCTGTCGGCAAAAATTTTTCTTGTTGTTGGATTTTTTATCGTTGTTCTAATCGGAGGAGTTTATTACACGAATAAATTTCTGCCAGTTTCCCCGAAAAAATTTATCTTTCCAGACCATCCGCTTTTTTACTGGTTAAAGAATAATGCCGGAATCGATAGATTTTATGGAGGTGGTACTGCCCATATCGACTTTAATTTCCCGACCCATTACAAAGTCTATGGAATTGAGGGTTATGACACCTTAAGATATGGCAGATATGCAGAACTTATGGCTTCGAGCTTTAATGGTAAAGTGCCGGAAACTTATCTAAGATCCGATGGGGTAGTGCCCAATGAGGAAAATGGCTATCGCAAAAGGTTGTTTGAACTTTTAGGTGTCAAATATTTGTTGGATAAGGAGGACAATCCTAAAACAGGCGCTGATTGGCATTACGAAAGATTTCCAAACGATAAAATCGAGGGTTTTTGGCAATACGATAAATTTCAAGTCTATAAAAGAAAACCTACTTTACCGAGAGTTTTTATGACTACTACGTATTACGTTGCACAAAATGACCAGGAAATTATTCAGAAAATTTATGATTCTAGTTTTCCGCTGGAAAGGGTCATTCTAGAAAAAAATCCGCCGTTGACAATTTCAGAAAATCAAAAAGGTCCAGTTATACCAAAACTTATAAAATATGAACCAAATGAGATAGTTGTTTCTTCCAATTTAGACTACAATGCACTGCTTTTTATATCGGACGCTTACGATCGCGACTGGAAAGCTTATATAGACGGAAATGAGTCAGAGGTGCTAAGGGCAAGCTACGCCCTAAGAAGCATTGCTGTTGAAAAAGGTGATCATCAGATTTCTTTTAAATATCAGCCAAAATCGTTCACGTATGGACTTATGATCAGTATTTTATCGATTATTGGTTTGGTTATTTTCGCAACTAACTCTGCTATTCGAAAGAAGTTCTAATGAAGAATTGGCTACTTTTTGTTTTTTGTATTTCATTAATTTCGATTTGGCCATTTTTCAAAAAGGGGTATTTTGAAAGTCACGATGGTGAATGGATGGTTATTCGATTTTCTGCTTTTCATCAAACACTCGCCGATGGACAATTTCCTGTCCGTTTTGTAGATAGACTTAACAATAATTACGGATATCCGGTTTTAAACTTTCTTTACCCATTGCCCTTTTATCTTGCAGAAATCCCTAAGATTTTGGGTTTTGGATTTGTTGATAGTATTAAAATAGTTTTTGCTGCTTCTGCGATCGCTTCTTCAGTGGCGGTGTTCTGGGCACTTTCTCAAATCTTCACCAAAACTGCAAGTTTTACGGGCGCAATTTTATATCTTTTTGTTCCATATAGGTTTGTTGATCTTTATGTCAGAGGTTCAATCGGCGAAAATCTGGCTTTTGTATTTGTACCTATGATTTTGGGCAGCATATATAAAATCGCCAAAGGCGAAAAGATTTTTTTGCCTATTCTGGCAGTTGCAATTTCTCTTTTAATTCTTTCGCATAATGTGATTGCGGTCTTATTTGTGCCGTTTTTTTGGTTAGTCTCAATTTTTTCATCCCCAAAATATAAATTTCGTATCACTTTTGCATTTGTTGGCGGAATTTTAATCTCAGCTTTTTTCTGGCTGCCCGCTTTAATTGATCTTCAATACGTCCGTCTTTCCCAGATAAAAGTTTCAAATATCTCAGATCATTTGGTGAATCTTAAAAGTTTAATTGTCCCCGAGTGGGGATATGGGCCTGCGCCTTCCTCCTCTGGCGGATTTTCACCCCAGCTTGGTCTTGTATCTCAAGCAATATTTATTACGGCTTTCTACTTAAGATTTATAAAAAAGCACAAGAATTTAATTGTTGATTTTATGTTAATTATTGTCGCTGCAAGTATTTTCCTAATGACAAAATCTTCATCTATGCTGTGGCAGAAAATACCAATTATTGATGTCATTCAGTTTCCGTGGAGATTGTTGTCTGTTATAGTTTTTGCTTCTGCCTTCCTTTCGGCATTTATTATTCAAAACACGAAAAAAACACAAATTGCCACTTTACTGATTGTGTCGGCAGCGATTATTTCAACACTCTTCTACACAAAACCCTCGGTTTTCGTCGATAAGGGAGACGGTTTTTATTCCACCAATGAGGATTCGACAACTGTGAGAGATGAGTACTTACCCCTATGGGTGACAGAAAAACCCCAACAGCGTGCAGTTAGCAAAATCGAGGTAGAAAGAGGAGACGCAAATATTTTAAAGGCAACAATCAAACACAGCTATTATCGGGCAAAAATTAACTCTTTGGGTGACTCGGTTATTAAAGTAAATACGATTTACTTTTCAGGTTGGCAGGTAAAAGCAGATGGTCAAATAACGCCCATAGATTATAAGAATAAATCCGGACTTATTACATTCGGGTTGTCACCCGGAATTCACGAAGTTATAATCAATTACGCAAGTTCACCGATACACAGGCTCAGCGAGTATATTTCCCTTGCAGCTTTTTTAGTTGTCGGTGGATATTATTTATGGATAAGAAAAAATTCCTTGTAACTGGTGGTGCGGGGTTCATCGGAAGTGAAATAGTAAGACAGCTACTTACTAAAGGTCACTACGTAAGAGTTGCGGATGACTTATCTAAAAAAGACCTTTCGGCTTCGCTCAAGGCGAGCGCATCTGTCGATTCTCGGGCCGACTTTGTAAAAATTGATCTAACAAACAGCAATAAAACAGCTAACGTATTTAAAGGAATAGATATTGTTATTAACGCGGCCGCCAAAATCGGCGGAATTGGCTACTTTCATGAATATCCCGCATCAATTCTATCCGAAAATAATAAAATTTACAGTTCTACTTTTGAAGCGGCGGCAAAGAATAAAATTGCAAGAATGGTCTATATTTCTTCGTCTATGGTTTTTGAATCTGCAACTGCTTTCCCCTCCAAAGAGGAAGATGTGCAAAAAATTCCGCCGCCGGTGACTTCTTACGGTTTTTCCAAACTAATTGGTGAATGGTACTGCCGCGCTTTTTGGGATGAGTACAAATTACCGTATTCCATCACAAGGCCGTTTAACGCTTACGGGGTAAATGAATTTCCGGAAAGGGAAGTAGGCTACGCTCATGTTATTCCAGATTTAGTGCGCAAAATTCTATGCGATCAATACCCTTTAAACCTCTTGGGTGATGGGAAGCAGACTCGTTGCTTTACTCACGTTTCTGATGTTGCATCTGGAATAATTGCTGTCGCTCTTCACAAAAATGGAGAAAATCAGGATTTTAATATCGGTTCAGATAAAGAAATAAAAATGATCGATTTGGCAAAAGAAATTTGGCAGCTTATGGGAGTTTCAAAGCAGTTTAAAGTTAAATTTGTGCAGGGCTTTCGCCACGACATCAGAAGACGGGTACCGGATGTCACTAAAGTTAAAAAAATGATAAACTGGCAACCGAAAGTAAAATTCGAAAATGGACTAAAGGAGGTAATTAATTGGCTAAAGGAGCAAAAAGCACAAGGAAAACTTTAAAATCCCCAGTAGCCGTGGTGGGTGTTGGCCGAGTAGGCTTACCGCTAGCACTTTTTTTGGCAGATAAGGGCCATACTGTATACGGCATTGATGTAGATTCTGAAAAGATCAATCTTCTTTCAAAAACCCAGATGCCGTTTATGGAAGAAGGTGCCCCGCAACTTTTAAAAAAATATCTCAATAAAACCTTTTTTGTTTCGACAGATTTTGCCAACATAGCTAAAGCAAAAATTATCATCTTGACCCTCGGTACTCCTGTCGACGAGAATATGAATCCCTCGCTTGTCCAGATTGATAAAGCCTTAGTTGCCTCCTCTTCGTATATCTTGAAAGGACAGCTGTTGATCTTAAGGTCAACAGTTTCACCGGGAACTACTAATTATGTCCAGTCATACCTTAACGACCTTGGGAATATCAAAGTAGGAGCAAACTTCTTTTTGGCATTCTGTCCCGAAAGAATAGCCGAGGGAAAATCTCTTGAAGAACTGGGTGAGCTACCGCAGATAGTAGGCGGGGTTGATAGATTAAGCACTCAAAAAGCAGCAGAATTTTTTGAAAGTCTCGGGATTAAAGTTAACAGATCAGATGCTACCTCAGCAGAATTGGCTAAACTTTTTACAAACATGTACCGCTATATAAATTTCGCAATTGCTAATGAATTTATGATTCTTGCTGGAAATTACAATCGTGATATTTATAAAATTGTCGATTTAGTCAATAGAAATTATAAAAGGGGAGGCTTGGCTCTTCCGGGTTTGACTGGTGGCCCATGTCTTTTCAAGGACGGCTTTTTCTTGGTAGGAGATGTTCCTTTTGCAGATCTGATAACCACCAGCTGGAAAATTAATGAATCCATTCCGTTGTTTCTAATCAATAGAGCAAAATATCGCAGGAAGCTGGAAAACAAGAAAGCTGTAATATTAGGACTTGCCTTTAAAGCCGAGATAGATGATATTCGAGAATCTCTGGCTTTCAAGGTCAAAAAAGCTCTAGAGAGAGAAAGGGCAAGAGTTTTTCTGCACGATCCATATGTTGCAGGTTACCAAAACAACTTAGACGAGATTTTAAAAGACGCTGATTTTATATTTTTAGCAACAAACCATTCTTATTATAAAAAGCTTGATATTGCAAAAATTAAAAAAATTGTTTCACCAAATTGTATAGTCTGCGACGTTTGGAATGTTTTTAGAACGAACAAGATTATTTTTACCATTAAGTCTCTCGAGAGTCACCTTGCCAAAAAGCAGCCTGAAGGATTGAGTGATATCCTCGAAGCAAAATGGCGTGATGTTTGAAAAACCTCATGGCTTCTAATAAGGATTCAAGTGTGAAAAAATCACTTATAAGTCAATATGATTTGTCAATTGTTATGCCTGTTTATAACGAAGGACAGCTAATCAGGGAGACTATTGGAAAAGTTGAATCGTCTATTAAATATAAACATGAATTACTTATTATCTATGATATGGATGAAGACACATCTGTGCCGCAAGTTAAAAAACTTCAGCAAAAATTTTCAAACGTCAAATTGATAAAAAATATTTATGGCAGGGGAGCCCTAAATGCTTTAAAGACTGGACTTACAAGTGCCAAAAGCGATGCTATTTGTGTGATGATGGCAGATCTGACTGATGACCCCAAAGTCCTAAATAGAATGATGGAAAAGTTTAATCAGGGCTTCGATGTAATTGCGGCGTCGCGTTACATGGAAGGAGGACAGCAAATTGGAGGTCCAGTTGTCAAACAAATTCTTTCCAGAATTGCGGGTATTAGTCTTCATTATTTGGTCGGTTTACCAACGCATGATGCCACTAATTCATTTCGGTTATACTCCAAAAAATTTTTACAAAAGACCAAGATCGAATCAGATGGAGGATTCGAGCTAGCCATTGAACTTACGGTCAAAGCCCACTTCAATGGGTTTAAAGTGGCAGAAGTGCCAACCACCTGGACTTACCTTGCTAAAGAATCCAGATTTTATCTTAAAAAGTGGCTGCCAAAATACTTTAAATGGTATTTATGGGCGTTAAGTAAAAAGCTTCATGGCTTTCCAAAGAGCAATTAAATTCTTTATATTCGCTCGCAGAACACCGTGGACTATCAGTCCACGGATGAATGCGAATGCGAATACATACTTCCGAGGGCTAAAGTATCTGCTCGCTCATGTAAACTTGAAGGGAATACCGAGGCCTTTCAGGCCTCGGAAGTTTATACATTACCAAACACAGATTTTATTAATTCTTGTTTGTGCAATTAGTTTAATCTTTTTTTATCAAAGCCTTAATTATTATTTCTTTCAGGACGACTGGTTTGTTTTAAATTGGGTAAGAACTGGCGATTTCGCATCTCTTTTTCGATTCCGTACCGATATCATTTACTGGCGACCCCTTTCCATGCCGGTTTTTTTCTTTTTGAACTATAAATTGTTTGGTTTAAATCCATCAGGATATCATTTCATCATTATTATTTTCCATCTTGTAAACTCAGTGCTCGTTTATCATTTATTTAGAACATTAAAATTCACTCAGTTCGTCTCTTCAATCTTATCACTGATGTACGCGACTGCCTCTTTCCATTTTGTATCTCTTTCTTGGCTTTCAACAACTTCCTATGTTATCGGTCCGACATTTATTTTCGCAACAATAATTCTTTTCTTGAAAAATAGGAACCTTTTTGCTTTATTTGCTTTTCTTTTAGCAGTGTCCTCAAGCGAACTTGCCTTTACCGTTATCCCCATAGCCTTAATATTGAAAAAAATTAGTAGGGCAACTTTCAAACAACTGCTTCCGTATATTGTTATTGCCTTTATTTATTTAGTGGCTCGATTCTCAATCTCTAGACCACCTGTTACTGGAGAGTACGCGCTTAGTTTGGACTTTCAAATATTTCGTACTTTCTTTTGGTATTTTGTCTGGTTTTTCAATATACCAGAAGCATTTTCTACCATTTTGTTTTTTAACCAATTAAAATCGTCAGTTGTCGCTCTACTGCCTTTTTCTCGTTATATCGTATTACCCGCAATACTCGTGACCATTTTTATACTTGCCTTTTTTTACACGAGACAAAACTTCAGAGTCTTCATTAAAGGAGTCAGTTTGTTTATTGCCGGGTTGATGCCCGTAATCTTTTTCCCAAAGCATGTCTATCCGATGTATTTGGTAATTACCTCTCTCGGAATTTTATATATAATCGGCTCAATTTTGCAAAGAATCAGAAATAAATTGCTAATTTTCACTTTTGCTATTCTTTGGATCGTCTCATCTTTTCTGACTATATCTTTTTATCGAAATTCACACTGGATTAAAAATGAACAGGCTATCTCAAAGGCCTATGTTGATTTTATGAAAGTGCACTTTGCTAACCCAAGCAGCAATTCGGTATTTATATTTAAGAGTGCAAATATTAAATTTGCCCAGCGTTATAATTTTGTATTAGTGGAAACTGAGGATACCCTTAAACAATCCTTGAATGATCAGGATGCCATAGAGGTTATTTATAATGATTCTACGCTTAGAAGTTTTTATGTAAATAATGACAATTCTGCAAGTTTATTAAATAATGGAGCAGAAATTTACGAAGTGCATCCTCGGGAAAATTAAATGACTATTTCCTCAAGAACAAAATTATTTTTTGCATTAATCTTAATTCTGTGTGTTTCTTTGACACTTTACTATTCAAGTTTGAATTATTTTTTCTTTCAGGATGATTTTTTTGAAATTAATATTTCTAGGGCTGGTAATCTTAATGAATATTTAAATTTTTTCAAATTTAGAAATGACATAATTGCTTATAGACCAATTAGTCTCCAGAATTATTTTTTTCTTTCAAGAGTAATATTTGGATTAAATCCAATCGGATACAGAATCTTCACCTTTGTATTATTGTTTTTATCTTCCATATTAATTGCAAAAATTGTCGAAAAAATTACCGCTAATAAAAAAACTGGTCTTTTAGCAAGCTTTTTTTGGGTTACATCTTCAATCCACTTCATGTCGCTTTCCTGGATTGCCGCAGGTTACAATATTATTGGTACCTTCTTCTGGCTTTTAACATCTGTAATTTTTCTAAATTACCTAAAAAATCATAATTTTGGGTTTTACATACTTTCAATTCTCGTTTTCCTTTTAACCGTTGGCTCATTTGAATTTTCTGTAACTTGGCCAATTATATTTAGTTTTTATTTTATTTTTGTTTTGAAAAATCCGCCGCTTAAGTCCTTAAAAATATTGGCACCTTTTATACTTATTGCGATAAGTTATCTTTTTTTCAGACTGATTTTTATTAAAGTCCCTAAAATTATCGAATATCAGGTTACCTTCAATTTAGATTCAGTTA
>MFBL01000012.1 GCA_001774945.1 Candidatus Curtissbacteria bacterium RIFCSPHIGHO2_12_FULL_41_17 | reverse complement strand
AGCAAAAAAAGAAGGGGCCAAAGTAGTCATTGAAGCCCGACAAAGCCGCGCTGTTCCTTATCGTGTCTATAGCGACAGTGAAATTGACGAATTTATCAGGCAAGACAGGTTGCCTAAGCGCCTAGCAAAAAAAGTCAAGGATAACCTTATATCGCTATCCAGTCAATGAGGGTCTTCTTTGACGCTTCTGTCATAATTGCCGCACTCCTCTCGCCTAGTGGCGGCTCCTCTCAACTTCTTAAATATGTCAAGCTGGGCAAGATCACCGGTATCACTTCCCAAACCGTTATAGAAGAAATATTGGAAGAAGATAAATTCTCAAGAATCAAAAAATCAAAAAGAGAAATAGAGCAATTTATTGCGGAGAGCAGATTGATTGTCAGAAAACCAATCAGCGCAGGGGAAATTGAGCCGTATCAGGGTTTAGTTGATATCGAGGACGCGCACCTTATCGCTGGAGCAAACTTGACTCGCTGTCGCTATTTGGTAACTCTTGACAAAAAGCATCTCTTACGACCCGATGTCCAAAAGAAATTTTTACCTCTTAAAATTATCTCCCCTGGACAATTGTTGGAAGAACTCGTCTGAAAAATAATCACACTTGACCCTACAAAAACTATGCAATTTGGGATTATCCTATCAATCCTATTGAGGACCGTCCCATTCTAGGTCTTCTTTAGACGTTAGTCATTTTGCATGTCGAAGGGCTCGCACTGAGATTTATCGAAGTGCTTGTCCTGAGCAGAGTCGAAGGGTTACACTGAAATTGAGAGTCTTCCATTTCATAATCAACATGATCAAGAAGTTCTTCTTGGTACTATTTTTCTTAATTTTGAATTTAGCCACTGTCCCTTTTATGGCCCCAACATCGGCCAAGGTGACTCTAAACTCAGATTGCGATCTGCTAATTCTCGATGACCCGTTCATGGCTTGTGAAGTTACAGTCAGGGGCGATTCTACCGATAATGGCCAGCAAGTAATAGTTCAGTTGCTCCATAAGACAGGCACAGTCATTCAATCCAAAGAATGCACTATTGAGCCGTTTTTCGATTTAAAAACCACTGGCTACAAATGTACAGTTAATTTTGCTCTCTCTCTGGTTGTGTTTAAAAATGTAGACTCTATCGTGGCTATAGACAAAAACACAAGTGAAGTCTTATATCAAACCAGCCTAACAGTCTCCGGCAAAAATCCTTGCGGAACCGAATGCGAAACCGCACTTGGGAACATTCCCACCGACGCCGGCGCCTTTGCCGGAAAAATTCTTTCTATTGCCACCGGGCTTGCCGGCGGGATCGCCTTTATTCTTATGGTTATCGGCGCCATACGGGTTTTGACATCCACCGGCAATCCGCAGAATGTCAACGCTGGACGAGATATGATTGTTGCCGCCGTTGCCGGGCTCCTCTTTTTAATCTTTTCTGTTTTGATTTTAAGATTTATCGGGGTAGAAATACTCGATTTATCAGGATAGAAATAATCGCTTATGAAAAAATCAGCAATAATAATAGCACTAATAATCAGTATAATAAGTCTAAGCCTACCCCCAGCTAGTCTAGCAATCCCGCCTCCGCCTCCACCGCCTACCAGTTGTTCCGGTTTCCTCAGCTGTCTCCAAGGCATTAAAGTCGAAGGCCTAAAAGTAAAATACTTAACTCATGAGGGATTAGTTGGCAACATCGTAAGTGATATCGCCCCGATCGTCTTAGGCCTAGCCGGTTTTATCGCAGTTATTATGATAATTATTTCCGGCATTCAGTTTATGACCTCTTCCGGTAATCCGGAGGCGGCGGCGGCGGCGCGCGGACGGCTGGTTTTTGCGCTTATTGGATTTGCCTTGATCGTCTTATCATATGTAGTTTTACAATTTGTCGACCAATTATTTTTGGGAAATGTGATAACTTGACTTTAAAATCAAAAATTAAAAGTCAAAATGCAAAAATACAATTCAAAATTCAAAATTGACCTGATCAAAAGATGCTACCAGTTCAGCTTAAACGTCATTGCGCTGGCGGATACTGTACCGAATAAAATTGCCGCAAAAATTATCATCGGGCAATTAATCCGCTCCGCAACATCGATAGGCGCAAATTTGACAGAAGCAAAAGCTGCAAGCTCAAGACTGGAATTTAAGAAATTTCATGAAATCGCCCTAAAAAGTGCCAACGAAACTAAATATTGGTTATGTTTACTTCGCGATGCTCATCTCGTGAACAGAAATTCAGCCGAGAACCTGTTAAAGGAGGTAACAGAAATAGCAAATATGATCGCCAGCGGCATCCTGAAATTGAAGAACAAAAAGTTTTAACTTTTGACTTGCACTTTTGACTTTTGACTTATGACTTTTGAATTATTGGAAACATGAATACCTACTTAGCCCAAGTCACCGGCAATATCGAAGGTAATTTCCCGCCCGCCGGAGTTGTTGGCGATTTTGGCGTTCTCGCCACCAAAGTTGTCACCATTCTCATGGGCATTTCCGGCTCAATCGCCATCATTTTAATAATTATCGCCGGCATCAAATTTGTCACTTCCGGCGGAGACCCCAAAAAATTGGCCGCCGCCCAGGCCACAATTACTTATGCTATTATTGGTATAGCCGTTACCGTTTTAGCCTTTATTATCCTGCAGGCCTTGCAGACGTTTTTGGGGTCAAACGTAGAGATTTAATAAATTGAAAATTATATTATGAAACTCTTAGCCCAACTAGGTACAATTGATCCGCCCGAAGGAGCTGTTACTGTCACCGGCGATCCAACATCAACAATCGCCGGTTTAATCAGAAACGGCATTTCGCTTCTTTTAATCGCCTCCTTTGTCATCGCCTTAATCTGGACAATTATCGCCGGTCTGCGCTTTGTCTTCTCCGGCGGTGACGAAAAGGCCATCGGCCAGTCATGGTCTTCGATTTACTGGGGCTTAATCGGCATGGTTGTGGTCATGGGCTCTTTTGCTATAATAAAATTAGTTGAGACCTTTTTTGCGGTAGAAATCCTTACCGGAGGCCTTAAACTAACACAGTAGAATGCTTAACGCAAAACGACTAATGACTAAAGCTTAAAAGAAGGACTAAGATAGCATTAGACGTTAGACATTAGACTTTAGACAATTAATTTAAAGGGGGTGAGAGAGAAAACCTATGTTTAAAAAAATCAGCAAATTTATACCTCCAATTATTGTTCAGGCATTTTATCTTGCCAGCCCGGCTTTGGTACTGGCCGCAAACACCGATTTAGTTCCTGGTGAAACTATTGGTCAGGTAGATAATATCGTTCTTGTAGTTCGCGGAGTTATCCGATTTATTTTGGTAGTGGCCTTTGTAGCAGCGTTTGTGATGCTTTTAATCGGCGGCATCCGTTGGATTACCGCAGGCGGTGACGAAAAAGGAGTAGCTTCGGCCAGAAACATGATCACTGCAGCCTTAATCGGTCTGGTGGTAGTTTTAGTCGCTTACGCAATTATCCGTCTGGTTGAGATATTCTTTGGTTTTGATATCATTACCGGCGGGGTTAACATACCGACATATAATCAGCAGTAGCCGATGGTAATACTTCTATTTTTAGCAGTTTATCTGCTTTTATTAGCAACTCCTGTTTATGCGAAAGATCCTGCCCAGCTTTCCGGAATTGTTCAAATAATCGAAAACATTATTAAACTCTTGGCGCCTGCCGCCGGAATTGCTTTTTTTGTGATGCTTTTATTTGGCGGCTACCAATTTCTAACTTCCGGCGGCGATCCTAAAGCCGTCGGTGCCGCCCGCGGAACTCTTACTTATGCGGTCATCGGCATTATTCTTGTCGTTTCCGCCTGGCTTATTCTCCAGCTTGTACAAAATATCACGGGTGCAAACGTTACCAATATCGAACTGCCCGCCGACGTTAATTAAACACAAAAAGACGTTGATCGTTGAAAGGTTACGAAGCCCGTATCGTGAGGGGTTTTACGTTTAACGTAACCACTAAACGAAACGGGAATCGTTACCTTAACCCATTTACGCTTCTTAACTGATATACTAGAAATAGCCTGCACTTGTCCTGAGTGCAATCGAAGGATGGGAAAAATCGCTGCCGTTTTATTTTCGTTAATCGCTCGCCCTGAGCGAAGCCGAAGGGTCAATGGTCAATGGTCAATTGTTCTTCTACTTACTCTCCTCTTTTCACTTCTCACTTTGACTCTTCTCGCCCGCCCCGCCTTCGCCGACCATGCCTCACCGGTTGACAATCCTGCCGAACCAAGCCCTGCACCTTGCACTAACGCCATCGGCACGTATCAGCTGACCGATAACTACGTTACCGGAGAGAACGGAGATGCTCCATATAAATTTACTACTCCAAAAGATCCTCCTGACAGGATAACAGGTACACCTGGTCAGTCAGTCGACATCAATATCAGTACCACCTTTGAAGTTGATTTTGCTAAGCTTCAGGCGGTCTTCGGCGCCACTAATTCTAATTATCTTGAAGGCAATTTTCAGGACGATCCTCACCAAAAAGAAAACGTCCTCAACCTTAACTCTCAGGACTTTAACAAGTATCAGG
Source organism: Candidatus Curtissbacteria bacterium RIFCSPHIGHO2_12_FULL_41_17 (assembly GCA_001774945.1). Taxonomy (GTDB): domain Bacteria; phylum Patescibacteriota; class Microgenomatia; order Curtissbacterales; family GWA2-41-24; genus 2-12-FULL-41-17. The sequence continues at coordinate 3,173 of MFBL01000012.1, read as the reverse complement.
GTTCCGCCGTAAAAATTGCCCCCAAAACGTTAATTGATCCTCAAAGGGTTAAATACGTCGAATATATCTGGCAGCACCCGCATCTGCCGGAAGCTTCCGCTAAGTACACTGACATTGAAAATTCCAATAAAGACGACCCTGTAACTATCTACCAGATGATTACCGAACTGAACTTTCCAAATCCTCCCGAACCACCTCCACCCGGCGCTGACGAAGCTACTATTAAGCAGTGGCAAGAAACCTGGGGTAAATACTGGCCCAAAATCCCAACAAACTACAGTGAGTTTTACAAGGGCTATCTGGAATTTCGGGCATTTTCGGGCAATACAACCTTTGATTGGCTTAAAAACGGCACCAGTCCAAACGGCTTCTGCCCCAAACCGAAAGTCTTAAGAACACCAATCGAATTTGTGATGCCGGAATTTAAAAGGACAGTTTCCCTCTCCGGCCAGCTGAACCAGATTGTAGTCCCTTGCGCCGCCCAGTCCTTTCGCCATGGCTCCGGCCCTAATCCTGATGACCCCGATAACTGCTTAAGATCCTACACGCAAACTGCCCAAGCCCCCGGCAACGTGCTTTCCGGCTTTCTTCAAAAATGCAAAGAAATTTTAACGGGCGCCTCCAAAACCTTGATTAAAAAATTAAGAGGCGCAACCCAGACTTCGTTTAGAATCTTAAATCCAGTAAAAACTGCTTCTGCGACAACCCCCGCGCCCACACCGACGCCTGTACCTTGTATTAAAGTCCTGGCCGAGGGCAAGGAGGGTACTGCTCCTTTCTGTGCAGTTCCCACTTACAACTCCGAAGACCCTCCCCAGCTTCAAATCCAGCCTGGTGAGTGTTCTAACCCCAACCCAAACGACCCAAACAATTTAAATAAAGGCCAGAATGTCCGCTGTACTTTCACCGTAACCGGACAGGTAAGTCTCAATATCCCCGACGACCCGACAAACAGCGCAAATAATCCAATTTCTTACTGGAAACAAGAGAACCCCAATTGGAACGATCCCTGCGACGACAACGGCGACGGCACTTACACCTGCATCACCACAATCAGGGTTTTCCCGGTTTTTAGAATCCCTTTTCTTGCCGAAATCTGGAATAACACTTTGTATTCCAATGAAGACGACCAACAAGGTGTCATTTCGCCACAAAAAAGCGGACGGCCCGGGATTTATTCCAATTTTATTCCCAAGGCAATTTATGACGTGCTTTTCCCGAAACCGGGTTCGGAACAAGCCAAGAAAGGGCTTGACGCCTGTCTGCAAAACGGTAATGGACAAGAATGTAAAGATTTCCTCAGTATTCCTGGAGTTAAATATTGCGCGCTAAGCTCATTTGGCATGCCTGACCCTTATGCCGTATTTGAAAAGTGTACCGCCACACTTATCGGCAAGAATTTGCCCGGTGAGGTGGCAACTGGCGTTCTTGGAGCCAAAAGTAGTGTTCTAGGGGCAACTTCAAACGATGCCAAACAGCGCTTTATCGGCGCAACCGACTGCGCAAAAGTTTTTACCCGCGACATTTCGCTAAAACCCCGGGCACTTCAAGAAAACACCAATATCGACAAAGAAGGCTGCAACCTCAAAGCCGCCGCCCAACCCGGAGGCCCGCCTGGAGGCGGTTTACCGCCTGGCGGTACAGGACCAGATTGCAGTGGCAAATACGATGTTTCTAACTCTCCTCAAGGTAATTTTGGTGATCCAAATTGTGATTACAGCCAAAACAATCTCTATCAGTATCTCCAAACCAAAGCTCCAGCCGGTTCAGCTGTCGGAGCTGTTGACTGGTGGTACTACAAAATTGTTGCCTGTGAAAGCAGCTATAAACCAAATGATTGGCTAACAGGTGATCCGACTGAAGACTTTCACGCTCCTGATCCAAATGGGGCATGGGGTCTTTATCAAATGGGAAGCACCGGCTTAGCTAATAGTACCTATGATTTCGGTAACGTAGAATGGAGACAACAAACAAACAATGCCATTGGCCTCCTTGGTCAAAATGGATCAGGCTATTGGCAATGCAGCTATTAATATGAATCTAACTCAATACAGAAAAGTTTTTACGCCACTATTACTTGTATCTATAGTGGTAATCTTGACACTTATAACCGTCTCGATTTATTTAATATTTAGAGTTAATAAAAAAAACATCAGCGTAGATCAAGAGTTTCAGTCAATACCCAAACAAGGACAACTCAATAAAATTTCTCCTCCTTCAACAAAACCAGAAGAATTGCCAACCAACGTTCAGCAAATTCGTCAAAAAATTATTTCTTCACAGATTGAAAATAGAAATGGCGATCTGCTTCTTGCCAAAACTGATTTATATGAAATTGAATACATTCCTGCGCCAAATGTATTCTTCATCACAATTTTAAAAGAACCTGCCAAAACTGCTAAGAAACAAGCCCAAGATTGGTTTTTAAAGTTTGGCCTTCAAAATTCCGACCTCTGTGACCTTCCTATAAGATTTTTAATTAGGGATAGAAATTTGAGGAAAGCAAATCCAAATTTGAGCAGTTTACCTGACGGTTGTACCCCTTGATCTCCAAAAATATCCATGCTACTGTGGAACTAACAATTTAACGCTCATAAGCCCCGCACAGAAAGTGCGGGACAAGCGGGGAATGGGGTGCTTCGTCCTTCCGAAGTCTTGACGAAGGAGGAAAACTCCCCAACTGTGCCGCAACGGTGAACCACGTTCAGTTTACATGAACGTGGGAAAGTCCGAAAACCGCCGAGTCATCCGTAGCTTTATGCGAAGGATGACGAAGTCCTCCTAAAGTCGCAGCACTAGGCGTATACGAATAGTATTGAAAAGCCAAGTGCTAAGACTAGGAGGATCTACAATTCCCGAGCAGGATAACTGTCTAAGAAACAGCGATTAAACCTTCTCGGGTCATGAGGAGGTTTTTTAATGGTTGAGAGAACAATATTACCAGAAACTAGAAACCGGAAACTAGAAACCAGGCAAATCCTTGGATACGATCCCAATCTTGATTTAGACGCAGCAGCTCACTTAGATAACCTAAAACAGGCTCTACCTACTAATGAGTACGAAAGAAGACAAGTTCAGTTCGAGCAAGCAATTAGGCGCAATCTGGAAACAGCCCTTGGCGAAAGGTTTAATGTAGAAATTAGTATCGTCAATTACCAATTAATCGACGGACA
>MFBL01000011.1 GCA_001774945.1 Candidatus Curtissbacteria bacterium RIFCSPHIGHO2_12_FULL_41_17 | reverse complement strand
CCAGCGCATCCGGCCCCAAATTTTCGAGAAAACTTTCCACTTTCAACTTTCCACTTTCAACTATCCTTACCCAGCCGAACTTGCGCATATCGTTGAAATACAAGTGTCCCGCCACTTGTCCTGAGCTTGTCGAAGGATTGGTAAAACTAAAAGTCACTCTTGTGGTCTTATTGGGAACTGGAAGATTTAAGGGAGGAATTGGGTGGCCGCCGGCAATTCGGGTCTTGGCATCTTGATAAATCAGCTGGCCGGTAAGTTTGAGGTGGATGAGAATAGAAATTCGACTAATGTCTAATGACGAATGACTAACGCTTTTTTTAGCATTAGTCTTTAGTCCTTCGTCCTTCGTCAAATCTATAATAACTACTTTCCCCAACCGCCTGACTCCAACTACTTTTGCCCCTTTTAAATCTTTAATTATCCACTTCTTACCTTCCCTCCGGGGCAGAGGCCCCTTTGGGCCGGCGGCCCAAAAAAACTTCTTCGGCCAGTCATACTCGATTGAATCAAGGATTAGCCCTTTTAGCTTCTTGTCGAGCTGACTTGCGATGATAGAAACCTCGGGAAGTTCAGGCATATTTGGAAGATTCTAGCAGAAAAGTCAGCTAACTGCAGAAGGGCTATGGGTGGCGCCCGTTATTGAAAGCAAGTACGGCTTCACCTGAAGGATTAGTATGAGAACTTGGATCAAAATCGACGGTTTGATGAGCCCTAATCGGATGAAAATCCGGCACACTTTCGCCAGGAGCAATATTTGATAAAGGCTCATCTTGGGGATCAAAAGTTTCAAATTCGGGAAGCTGACGACCATTATGGGGAAGTGTAGTTAGAGACTTTTCTTTTGCTTCAACAGGCATCTCTAATTCTACTTAACAACTGCTGAATTTGTATGTCAAGGGGGTCAGTCTGCAAGTTTGACAACCGTGCCGGTCTCGGTATCCACCTCGACCATATCGCCATCTTTTAAAAGCTTGGTGGCTGTTCCGGTTCCGACAACACACGGAATGCCGAATTCTCGCGAAACAATAGCTGCGTGTGAGGTAACCCCACCTTCGTCGGTAACTATTGCTGCCGCTTTGTGAATAAGATGGGTAAATTCCGGTCTGGTCATCGGAGTCACCAAAATGGCCCCTTTGGGCAAATCTTGCCCATGCGGATCAAAAATAACTCTCACTTCACCTCTCGTCCGTGGTGTCTGGCCGATTGAGGCAACCATCCCCTTAACCTCTCTAAATCTTTCCTCGATCTTTCTATCCAGAATTTCTTTTAATCTTTTGGCCTCGGACCCTACTAAAAACAGTTCCTTCAGGTGGCCATCGACCACGTGCAGATTAAAAGCCCATCGTCTCTTAAGCTCCGATTTGGCAAGTTTTGCTTTGCCCAAAAGTGCAAGTTGTGTTTCAGTAGGGAAAGCACAAGCCAACAGATCAATTTCCACCTTTAGTCTTTTTGAAATTTCGTGAAGGAGAACAAAAAGGTGGTGGTTGCCATAAATGTTCATCTCTTTTCTTTTGTCTTGCCAATCACCATAAAAACCCATCGCCCGAAATAGTTTCAAGTCATCAGCTGAGATTCTGTATTTTTCAATCAGTGTCTTTTGCTTTTTGGAAAGCTCACTCGGTAACTCTTCAAGACTTTTAATTTCCTTTTCGATGTGCCTTTGGCCCTTTTTGCGCTCACCCCTAATTAATTTTTTAATTTCAGATTTTGAATACAAACCCATCCTTCTGTAGGTCGACTTCATCCAGTAATATTTACTAAAATGCCGATTTAGTCCGGCTTCGGAGAATTTCAAAGCCAATTTTAAAAGCTCTAATCTCTCGCAAGTGACGTATGAAAACTCAAGCGGAGCAGAAAGAACTGACAGAACCTCATTAAATTCACCCTGGGAGAGTTTCAATCTTCTCTGAAGTTGAGGCGCCAAAACCTGCCCGACATAGACCATATTCATTTCGTAAATCAGGGGAATTGTCCAGGCGATGTAGAATGCTCCAAGAAAGTTTTTATAAATCTCGGCAAGCTGTCTGGTGGAAAGTTTTGAAAGGTTGACTCGATGGATTTTTTCTGCAGCCTGATGTAATTTAGCTAAATCCCTCTTCCACTCTTCTTTCTTTTGGCGAATCCTTTCTTCATTTTTGAGAAACATATCATAAAGCATTTTCCCAACCGCTAGACCGTCTGCCTCCGTTGCGTAATACCAACCATAACCATTACTTGCAGCGACGATATTGGTTTCGTAGAAATATTTAAAATGCAAGTATAACCTGCCGAAACCAATCATAAATGGATGGAAAGTTTGAAAAACAGCCGGAGTTTCTTTCTTGTACCAAAAGTTTTCTGCGATTACTTTAGAAAAAGACTTTTTAACAATCCGGCCTTTTATAAAGTCGCAGGTGAATTTAGAGTTCATTATTTAGAATGAACAAGCTCTCCGCGAAGATAAACCTTTTGAATATTTTTCTCAAGAGCATCTATAGCTGCACTCACAGGTACTTCTCTGGGGTCTTCAACTACCGCACTCGAAAGTAGGATATCTTCCAATTTGCGATCCGCAACTATAATATCTGCCTTCTGACCCTCCACCAGTTTCCCTCTATTCTCCCCTTCATATTGAGCAGCCGTTAGACTAGAAGCAAGTAGGGCTTGCTCAAAATTGAGCCTTTGAGATTTCTCGGGAGCATGTGTCGCAAGCCAGACAGCAAAAAGCATAGATGTGGGCATTCCGTCTGTTCCAAACATCACTCGATCCGTATATCCAAGCATTTCACGATGAGGACACAGCATTTTTACCCGTTCTCCTAATCTGTCAGAATAAACATAATCCAACAAGAAATTCGGCTGAGGTGTCACCCAGATCCCTAAATCCGATACTTCCTGCATTACTTCACCAGTTGGGGTAGGCAGTTCAAAATGCTCAATTCTAAATTTCAAATCATCCGCATTAACATCCATACTTCTCCATTGTCGAGCAAGTCTTAAAGCCCTTTGAATTCCGCTATCACCAATTGCATGGATAGCCGTATCCAAGCCCTCTTCTCTAGCAAGTCTTATTGCACCATTCAGTTGCTCATCGGTGAAAAAAGGCGCCCCACGCCCGTGTCCATCAGCATAAGGCGAAGAAACCATTGCCGTATGTGTTCCAAATGAACCGTCTGCATAAAGCTTTAATCCCCATTCGCCTCTCGCAATCTGGTCGGCAAGTCCCAACCTCCTCAATTCATCCATCTGGCCCTGCATATATCCGTAGGTTCTTGGCTGCACAAAAACTCTTCTTACAGGAAATTTGTCACCCATCTCTTTCCTTAGTAAAAGATAAGCGATTACTTCGTTGTAAGTACCCAACTCCAAATCGTGAAGACTGGTTACACCTCGCCTCAGACTTCTATCAAATTCTTCCTTTGTCATTCTCGCTAACTCCTCGACTGATTTCGCAGCTTCTATCATTTCCCATGTCATATAAACGTAGTCTTCCGTCAAATGTCCGTCATCCAAAATCTCACCTCTCAGCTTCGTTCTCGCTACACGCTCATAATCTCCCGAAAATTTACGAGCCTCATTGAGTGTTCTGGTATTGACCACACAACCGTGGTATGAAGGATCATAAACCACTACATTCTCAGCACTAACTCTATCTAAATCTTCCCTAGTCAGATCTCTAATCTTTCCCGTTTGTAGATCTGTTGCAACCAAAAACCCGCCCTCTTTTTCCTTAGCCTTCTCTCTTAAATGTTCGATGAGATTTTCTTTTGTTTCTACCTGAGATGCATCAATCGGATCATGAAGTTTGAGCCCAGAATAAATGAAGGGGTGCGCGTGAGCGTCAACAAGACCTGGGATAAGAAGTCCCCCTCTGACTACTTCCAGTTGTGGCGGTTTTTGTTCCAGAGCCTCGGCTCGGCTTCTTTCCGCTTCTATCCAAAGTCTAACATCCCGCGGATCCCCGCTTTTTAAAATCTCACCGCTTACAGGGTCGGCAACGATTTCAATAGTTTGGGGACCCTTTTTCTCCGGAGAATAGGCAACTTCCGGTTGAAAATGGGTTAGAGGCCTGCCTTGCTCAGAGGAATTTTCGGCCATTTATGCAATCACCCTAAATTTACTCCACTTTTTCTTTTTATCTTTTTTGGCATCATAAACTTTATTGGCGCCGGCGCGCAGTAAATTAACCTCGGCATTGGCAAAGACAATGTGGGTGTCGTACTTGGCGTGGTATCTGGAAGTTTCTATATAAGCAACCGGCACAAATACCGCCCAGGCCATTTCTAAACCGCCGCCGAATTGATAAATTGTCCGATAAATAAAATTTCCCTGAGAGCCGTTGATAAAAATAATCAAATTGCACTCGCTAACTGCATCATCAATTAAATGCGCGTAATTTTTGATGTCGTAACCTTCATCGGCAAGGACCTTAACAACATATTCGGCATTGTGAATTGTCTGATCAACCCAGCGATCATCACCTCGGTCAAAAGTAAAATCACCTGCCAATATTCCAACCTTAGCGCGAATGCCATAAAGGCCCATGTAGTGGACACTTTTTTCTATTAGGTCAATCTTGACCTCTGGTACTTCGCTTCTGTCAAACGGATCGGTCGAAGTGCAAAACCATTGCCTGCCCAAAACATCTTGCATCAGACCACAGTGCCCAGACTCCATGCCGTAGCCATATTTTTCCTTAAACATTTTTTCAAATTCGCCATATTTGACCTGTCCGCGCACGATGGCGTCGACTTTGCCTTTTTGCAAAAGATCGATAACCGCCTTTGAGTAATCGTTATCGGAAACTTCACCTAAAGCAATTGTTTTAAAACCGGGAATTTTCTTTTTGCCGACGATCACTAAATCAGCGTGCTTTGACCCAATCTCCAAAGCTTTTCTGACTTCCGGCGAATCTCTTAAGACCCCAATTGCTACTCGGTTACGTTTTCTTTTCGAAACCGCCTCGATTTTTGGGAATAGTTGATGCAACGGTTTAATCATTGAAGTAATTATAATCCTATGGGGCTAAAATTTCACCCGTTATTTTTTGGTGTGATCATACCTGCCGTTTCTGAAACGGATGTACATGGCATCTACTTTAGGATCGTAACTAATTTCCATTTATTTAAACTGAATCACTAGTTTTTTGCCTAAAGCTTGGGCTAGTTTTTGCAGAAAACCAATAGAAGGATTCGCGTTGCCACTTTCAAGTCTGGCAATTGCCGATTGTTTAGTTCCAATTTTTTTGGCCAGCTGCTCCTGTGTAATATGCTTTTTAACCCTTGCATCCAAAATTGCGGTAATTACAGCAAATTCAGGTTGTTGACGATCATACTCAGCCTTAAATGCGGGATCCTTTAAAGCTTCTTTTTCCCAAACTTCAAAATCCAAATGTTTTCTATCTTTAGGTTTGATCATAACATATATGTTATACAATTTCCTTTATCCTGTCAACAGCCACTTTTATTTCTTTTTTGGGTGTTTTTTGCGTCTTCTTTTTGAAAGCGTGCAGTAAGTAATACTTACCATGTGCTATTGTGTAAAAAATTCTTATCGCTGTTTTGCCGGGTATTCTCAATTCGTATAGCTTGTCTTGAATTTTCTTAATGTCGGGAGGTTTCAAAAAAGGGCCGTAATCAACTAATAATCTGATCGAATGAGCGATTTTAGTTTGGGTGGCCTTATCCTGCTGCTCAATGAACTCTCGGACAGGATAATCACCTCTTGCAGTTTGAAAGTAAAAGACCCTAAAATTTGGCATTCTTAACTTTGTTCTCCACAAACTTCAAGATCTCTATTCAAATTTTTTTTGCAAAAACACAGAGCCAAATTGTCGGAGATTTATCCAAAAAACGTCTTACTTTTAAAACCTGAAATTTTGCATTTTTTAAATAACCTTCGATTTCCGCTTTTGTAAAGAATGAAAAAAATCTCTTAACGACCACTCCTAGCCTTTCCTCTTCGACAACTTTTTCTCCAGTTCCTTCTTTTAGGGCAAGATATAAAACACCATTTGTTTTTAAAATCTTATGAATCGATTTCAATACTTTTGGGATTAATTTTTTAGGGATATGTAAAAGCGAAGCCTGAGCGAAAACCCCATCAAAAGATTCATTTGAAAAATCCATTTTCGTCATATCTCCAACGGTCAACTTTGCCTCAGGAACTCTTTTTTTAGCCTGACTTATCATCTCTGGCGAAAGATCGAGCCCGACAACTTCCAATCCTGCATCTACAAGTTGTTTCGACTGGATTCCTGATCCGCATCCTAAGTCCAAAACTTTTCTTCCACCACTTCGTTTTACCAAAGAAACAAATTTTGCTAATTCATCCAAACCCCAGACAGGTTTAGCTATATCAATTCCCCAAACCGGCGCCAAACCATCATAGACTTGCTTTAAATTTGACTTGATTTTAGAAAAATTTGTCAAAGAGGATAATTTAGGCACCTTGATAGGAAGGCTTTGAGGCAAATTCAATCTTTTCCGGTTTGATTTGGCCAAATTGTTTTTTGGCATCTAAAATTTCTAAACCCAAGACTTCACCTTTTTTGGTCACATCCACCAAAATCTCATCCGTTATTTTTTTGGTGTGATCATACCTGCCGTTTCTAAAACGGATGTACATGGCATCTACTTTGGGATCATAACTAATTTTCACTTTTCCTCCTTCAGGTAATAAGCAGTAATAATCGTAATTTTTGAACCTTCGGTGATTGTCACCACTTCCAGAATTTTACTCCCAAACGGTTTTTGCCGCAACATTCGATTCTTAAAACTTTTGATTTTTCCTGCGGGATTCTTAACTGTACCGACAACCTTATTAACTGGAATCATCCTGTCTTTTAACTGCTTCTTTGCGTGATCAGAAAATTCAATGTTCATTTGATTCGGCTTTCTACAAACTTTTTTATCTCTTTCTTAAATCTTTCTTTACTAAATTTTCTTGCGTGGTTGCGGATGAAGGTTGGGTCAAAGTAGCCTTTTTTCTCAAGATCAAAAAAGTTATTGAGTGCCAAAGTTAAAGATCCGGTTGTCGGCGGGTCAAAATATACTCCCGTTCCTTTGCCGCGACCGGCGGGCAAAGCGTCGATGACCGATTCCAAAACCCCTCCTTGGGCATTAACAATCACCGGTTTGCCGCAGGCCATTGCCTCCACCGGCACCAGCCCAAAATCTTCCTGCTCTGCGGAAAAAATAACTGCCCGGCAGTTTTGATAGAGCTCGACAAGCTCACTGTCTTCGACCTCGCCCAGAAATTCTATGCTTGATTTTATTGTTCGACCCTGTGGAGAACTTTCCACATCTTCAACTTCTCGACTCCGCTTCGCGGAGTTTATCCTGAAAGAATTTGAAGGGCTCGAAGAATATTTAGAAGCAATTTTCTTTAAATTCTCAATCTCCTTACCTCCTCCTACCACCTTTAAGGGCAATCCCAACTTTGCACAAACTTCGACAACTATATCGACTTTTTTGGCTGCAACTAAGCGCGAGACAACGAGAAAGTAATTAGTTGTCGGTTCACGGTTCACGGATTTTCTCTTAACCGTTAACTGTGAACTGTTAACTGTGAACTTTTTGACGTCCACTGGCGGGTAAATCACCTTCGAATCTCTCCTGTAAAATTTTTTGATACGCGCGGCCACTTCTTTAGAGTTTGCAATAAAAAAGTCCACCTTTTGCGCGGCTTCAAAATCATAGACGCGCATGTAATGGTTAACAATGGCCGCATAAACGCGCATGGGCCAGTATTTTTGCCACTCCACAGAAGTTGGATAACCATAAAGATATCTCGGTGGTGTATGACAATAGCAAATTTCAACAAAACCTCTCATACCTTCTGTACTTTTCGTACCTTTCGTACTTTTCCTCTTAAATCCCTTCGTTACATACCAGCTTGAAGACGCCAAAACCACATCATAATCCGCCAGCTGGCGGACAAAACTTCCCCAAATTAAAGGCGCCAAAAATCTCAAAGGGCTGTGTAAAAATGAAGCAAAAAAGGGCACATTCTGCACCCA
>MFBL01000010.1 GCA_001774945.1 Candidatus Curtissbacteria bacterium RIFCSPHIGHO2_12_FULL_41_17 | reverse complement strand
ATTGCATGGAAGCGGATAAATTTATCGTCTTTTTCGACTAAAAGAATAACAATACCTGTTATAAATCCAAGAACGTAGGATAGCGCTGCAACTATATTTCTATCGCTTGCGGCCATTATTTAAATCACCTCCTTAACTTAAGCAAAAAGCGTCAACTGTGATTCCTGCTGATCTTTTGCTATTTCTTCAGAAGATGCACTTGCGGCATCCGGCCAGATTTTAACAATCCCGAATTTCCCGTCATAGCCGGGTTCAACTACAATATCTGCGTTTCTCACCCTCCCGATGCCTTCAGCAATTTTTGGGCTGGAATTTTTAGCAATATTATCAAGATGGGCAGTCAAAAGAATATTAAATTCGCTGCCAAGATTATTAACCAAGGTTAAGTAGTAATCCATCACTTTCTTAGTACCGACAGCCGATCCTAAAGCCTCCGCCAAGATTTCGCCTAAAGGCACAAGCATTACATAAGGCGGCCGACTGTCACCATCAGGATATACCCACCGGACACCATTTGAACTTTGAACTTTGAACTTTGAACTTTGAACTTGCTCGCCTTGAGCGAGTTTCGAGTCGAAAGGGAACTTTGAACTTTTTTGGGCCAGTTCCTCCACCCGATGCATTACACCAATAGTTAAAGTTTTCCCGCAGACAGGGCATCTCTCGCCCTTTTGGCTAGTTTCCTCAGGACTCAAACTAACACCGCAATCCCGATGGCCCGTGTAATGATATTTGCCCTCCTGCGGATAAAATTCGATAGTAAAAGCAATGCGAGGGGTGGCAGCAGTGGAAGGGTTCCCGACAGCCCTTCGATTTCTCTCAGGGTAAACGCGCAGCACTGCTTGTCCTGAGTTTATCGAAGGAGCGGGAAGGAAACTGCTGACAGGACCCCGAGCAACTGCTTCGTAAATTGCCTCATAACTTACCTCTTCTGCTTCAAAAACCGTCGCTTCCCGACCCATTTTCTCCAGTGAATGGGCATCGGAAAACGAAAGGATCGACCTATTTTCCAGCTCTTTAATTCGCCAATTCATTGCCGGGTCGCTCGATAATCCAGTTTCAATGGCGTAAATATTATTTGCCATATCGCCGAAGCAATCGGAAAGTGAATCAAATCCCGAAAAAGCACCAAAAACGGAAAACCAAGGCGTCCATGCATGAGCCGGAATAACCAAAGCCTTTTCGTCGGTTTCCAAGGCAATTTCTGTCAGGTCTCGTGCAGAAAGCCCAACTATTGGCCTGCCGTCTGAGCGTAAGTTGGCGCCTTTTTTAATAAGCTCCAGGTTAAATTTCTCAACAGACGACAATTTTGGAAAAAAGAATAAACTATGAATTCTCCTGCCTTTTCCCGATTGAGTGTAAATTGATGATATTTCGCAAGAAAAGAAAAAGTAGACTTTTTGTTCGCTTAACGCTGAATGACTAACGTCTAAGGCCTGATTTTTTTGCGTTAGTCCTTTGTCGTTAGTCTTTAGTCGATACAACCCACTCTCCGTTTCTTCTAATTCGTTCTTTAACTTATCGAACCAAAACGGATGGGTAAAATCTCCTGTGGCCACCACATTGATCCCCTTATATCTGGCCCACCTCTCGATATTTTCAAGAGTCATTTGGGGAGAAACTGCGCGCGAGTATTTACTATGTAGATGCAAATCAGCAACAAACTTCATCGAAGAAAATTATCGACTCAATTCTGATCCATGAAAACCACAATGTCAAACGGATTGGAAAATCCCTAAGCGAAGCAGAGACTTAATAATGAAGTAAATTTTCTAAGACAGTTCAGAGTTGAGGCATTGGAGCCATATATTCATCGACACGCACGCCAGCATTTGGCTTAGACAGCTCAACCACAAGTCCCTTTTCAACTATAAAACCTTCATTATCAAGATTCTCCATATCCTCTATCACTAGATCTCCTTCATCATTTAAACCAACAGCCGTAACCTCGTAGATATTTCTATCAGGCTTAGGTTCGTCACCCTCCCGTAAATCACTATCAACGTTCCAAAATGCCTGCCCATGCAAATTTGAACCTTCCCCGTTAAATTTTATAACTCTAGAAGGTAACTCCCCACTTTTCTTCTCTTCTATCAATAACACATCCCCGAGAGATTTTAATTCAGGTACCCAACCAAGGCGCCTTAACCGACCCAATGCTTCAGTAAAATCCCCTTCAATTCTAAACCGGCGTAGAAAGCTAATCGCATCTTGCCATACAGCTTCAATTTGTTGATCAGTTTGTGGCGGTTGATCTACCATTGCGCGAAGTATAGACCTATACAAATTACCTTGTCAACTTATATCTCGTCTCATTAGCAAAAGAAGGTAGTTCTCGATTTCTCTCGAACAATAATCACCTCTGATACCTTTGCTACTTTTGATACTTGTGATACTTCTCGTACTTTTCGTACCTCTCGTACCTCTCCTTCATAGCCAGCCAAGTCTTCTAACTAACCAAACAGGAGTTGAACCTTCGTCGGGATGCTCTTCTAAAAACTTTAAGATACCCGCCATAATCAAAAACGTAGCATTCGTCCAGGCAAAGCCGGGTACTGTCGGGTACCTGTCCGGCAATCCGACTCTCCCGTGAACCACATCGTATTTTTCCCAAAGATGGCCGGTTTCTTTAAAAATTTTGACGTTTAGAGAAAGCCATTTTTGTATGATTTTTTTGGCCAAAGCGCTGTAACCGTATCTCAAAAGAGCCTCAACTGCCCTAAGCTGCAATGGGGCCCAACCGTTAGGATAATCCCATTGGTAATTCACCACAAAGTTGACAGATTGAACAATCCCCCATTTTTTATGCAATTCATGGTTAATAAGATTAACCAGTTTTTCTGCTTGTTTAGGTGAAGCCAATCCCACATTAAGAGGATATACGCCGGCAACTGTTACAAGATGACTCTTTTTCCGATTGACGAAATCATAGTCAAAATAGAAACCGACATTATCGTCCCACATCAGTTTATTAATTGTTTGTTCCCGCCTGAGGGATAAGTTTTTAAATTTTTCGACTTTCTTTTCTTCGCCCAAAACTTCATAGGCTTTCAAAAGATCATGTTCATAAAGATAAAGCAGGCAGTTTAAATCAATCGGCAAAAAATCCATACACCTACCGTCAAATCTGGCGGTGTTATCCCAGCCGCTTTCAGATTCGGCCAGTGCGTGAACGGCATTAAGATCGTAATATCTGGATAGTCCCCTATAAACATTGCGAAAGTTTCTTAAATGGACCTTTCCCATCCAAACATCGTTGTACTCTTGCTCCACCAGCCGAATTGCCCGCTTAAACCACGTTTTATCTTTGGTTTTTTGAAAAACAATCCAGACCATACTGGAAAGAAGCGGCGGTTGTGATCGCGAAAGATAATACATCCTGTTTGCGTTTGGCACAATACCAAAACGCTTGATCAAATGAAGCAAATTATCAACCATGCCAATTGCCAATTTTGAGTATTTTGGATGGTCAATTAAAGCCCTAACCACCGGATATGAATCCCAATAATACTGCTCCTGAAAAATTTCTCCGTCTGCAGGCACTATATAAGGATTCGGCAAACCAATCAAACTTTTTAAATCTTTAGGATGATAACGAACTAAGCGCGGCCAATAATCTTCAATGTATTTTTCGACTTTTTCTAAATCTTTTTTATCAATTTCCCAATGAGGTCTTTCGCTCTGCACAATATAAAGTTTATAACGATTATAATAATTATAAAAGTTATATATGTTAGAACCAGCCGGCTACAAAACCCTGCCATTCTTTAAACAAGCCGAAATCATCTACGACTTCACTGTAGAATTTGTAAAACTTTACGTCCCTTACAAATCCAGAACGCGCGACCAGATGGAGCAAGCCGCAAGATCTGGCAAGCAAAACATCGCAGAGGGTTATTTATTTAAAAGCCTCAAAGGGAGAATAAAGTTGGTTGGTGTATCGAGAGGCAGTTTAGAAGAATTGCTTAACGACTACTTAGACTATCTTCGCCAAAATAGCCTCAAACTTTGGGACAAAGACGACCCGCGCGCGCAGAAAATACGCCGACTAGTTTATAAAAATTATAAAAGTTATAACGATTATATTCGCAAAATTGCTCATGTAAACTTGCGAATACATACTTAAGTGCGCAAAGCGCACGCAAGTTTATAAAATTTATCTTCCCGACCCCGAAGCCGCCGCCAATGCCATGGTCTGCCTTATGAACCAAACCAACCAGTTAATAGACCAGAAACTCCGCTGGCTGGAAGAAAAGTTTGTAAAAGAAGGCGGATATACGGAGAATTTGTTTAAAAAAAGGCTAAATCTGAAAAGATAATTAGCTTTACAAACCATGTTTGTAATTTTTCTAAATGAAGTTGTCAAATACTTTCCTGGGAGGTAAAATGCAACAAATGCCGATAAAAGCGGAACGTTGGGTCCCCAATTTTTTGCCCGGATCAAGTACAGAGAAAATCATGGACATTATTTGGGCAAATCCTAAAGCAAGCCAGATGAAAGCAGAATTTTTGCAAGTGTGGCTTGACGTTTATAAAGCTGGGCAAGGGCTTGATCATATAGATGTTGTCGAGCTACGGGATTATGCAATGTTTGCATCTAGAGGGGATCCCAACCCAGTAAGAAGTGCGGTATCAAGACACGTAATGTTACTTGCTAACCAACTAATAGCAGAGCATCATAATGTCTTATAAACTAAATTATAGCCGGAGGATCTTAACTTCACACCTTTAAGGTCTACTTCTTCTTAAATTGCCCTTTATACATTTTCTTTATTTCCTCAACGGTAGTTGCGTCTTCTGCTCTTTTTAGACCCGCAGCGAAGCGAGGACCGCAAGCTAGGAATCTCACTTTTTCTTATACTGATCAGAATATAACTTCCGAATCTCTTCTACGGTAGTAGCATCCTCAGCGCGCTTATCACTTTCGCGGAATTTGACAAGCCGCGGAAACCGTAACGCAAAACCTACGCCATCAATTTCTCCTGCTGTATGGATCGGTGATTTGGTAATTTCGTCGGCGTAAATTTCCAAAACCACCTTTGGTTCGACCCAGTAATTTGGTTCTATTTTGGAATTCACTCTGGCAGGTTTATGTTGAACTTTAAGTTCTTTGCCAATCTTATTAACTATCCGAAATTCTTCGTCCGTTAGACCCGTCCCTATTCTGCAAATCGTCACGAACTCATCTTTCTTTTCATCATAAACCCCCACCAAAAGCCCGCCGACTCCAAACTCCGTCCTTTTTCCGCGACCGGAATAAATTCCCAAAAGCACGCAATCGACAGTATCGTTAAGTTTTCCTGCCTGCGATCTCTTGAATTTTATCCAGTGAAATCCCCGCCCGCCGGCAACATA
This sequence comes from Candidatus Curtissbacteria bacterium RIFCSPHIGHO2_12_FULL_41_17, assembly GCA_001774945.1. GTDB lineage: Bacteria > Patescibacteriota > Microgenomatia > Curtissbacterales > GWA2-41-24 > 2-12-FULL-41-17. The sequence continues at coordinate 716 of MFBL01000010.1, read as the reverse complement.
GGGGCTGTCCAGTTTTTTGAGCATTAAACCTTCCAGTCCTTCGGAAATCGTTTCATCGAAAAATTCATGAATTTGCTTGGCTGTGTGTAAAACTCTTTCCTCCGCAAGCCTAACTACCTTGTTATCTTTGTAGAGAATTTTCTCCAGCAGTTTTCTTCTTTCTCTGTACGGTTTGCCTGTTATATCTTTTCCGTTTATGTACAAAAGATCAAACGCAAACATTACCAGAGGCAGCTCTTTAGCCATCTCCTCAACCTTATATTTTCGGCGCCGCTTTGTTGTTTCCTGAAACGGCAAAAATTCCTGCGTTTGCGGGTTATAGGCAATCGCTTCTCCTTCCATAATCACGCTTTTGGCGCTGACCTCTTTTTGGACTCCCCTAACAATGTCCGGAAAGGCATGGGTAGTATCTTCAAGGTTGCGAGAAAAAAGCTCAACTTTATCGCCATTTTTATGAACTGCTACTCTAAATCCGTCAAATTTCGGCTCGGCGGCAAACTCGTGTCCAAGTCTTTTTATGGCTTCTTCAGCCGAAGGCAATCGTTCTGCGAGTGCCGGCCGCACCGGTTTGCCTACGATTAGATGCATATTTTTAATACCTTTCTCTCCTTCTTTAAAGAAAGTTTCGGCAACAAAACCCAAATCGCTAGTCTTGTTATATCCTTCCTCCAAAATTTTTCTGAGGGATTTGTCGCCGACTTTAGCCATGGAAAGCG
>MFBL01000009.1 GCA_001774945.1 Candidatus Curtissbacteria bacterium RIFCSPHIGHO2_12_FULL_41_17 | reverse complement strand
AGGTAAATTCGGCGCTAAAAGTATATTCTCCGGCAAGCGAAGGTAAAGTAACCAGTGGTATACCACCCGGTGCCCCCAACAAAGAAAAGGTGAGTATTGTCGGCGGCGAGAAACTAATAGCTGGACTATTTACTCTGAATGTATGCCCGCTGGCATCACTGCCGTCTAAAAAAACATCAATTGTTATCGGAATAGGGCTAAAATCGGCTACCAAACGCATCTTGTGGCCTTGTAAATCGGTTTTATTCAAAATTACAAATGGTATTGTCTGTTGCCCGGCGCCAAAATCTGCAGTAAAGGTACCGCTGCCAATTTGAAAATTATTACTAAAAGAGGTTCCTGAAGCCATTCCAACTCCGGCGGGAATGTTAAAAAGCGTTGTCGTATTAACTTCACTTCCTGCCCCAAAAGCCATACTCCATTGAATATTCGAGTTTGCACCAGGTGTAATCGCTGAGGGTAGCACCCCAAAATTTGGGTTGAAGGTCAAAGCCCTTGCCTCAGGAGGATTTTTTAAGTAAGGAAAGATCAAAATCGAAAGCGAAAGAATTAAAATTGAAATATGTTTAAAAAACTTCATTTACAAGAGGTGATCGGTAATATAGTCCAGCCGCAGACTGATTGTCAAGAAGGGAAAAAGGCTCTCTAAACTTATCGAATATTAACTCTTGAAGTTTGCGTTACCACCTCTTCATCTGAAGAATGAAACTCGGCCGTCCAGTTGTAAAAGCCTCTTTGTGTCGGATTGGCAAAAACTGAGCTTGCTCCCAAAAGAGTTACATTCAAAGTGGTCGGTTTAATTAAGGAAACGTCAGAGAGAGGGCTATCGACTCTAATCGTATAACCACTGTCAACATCACCATCCAAAAAAATATCAAATTTAATTGGCAAGGGCGAAATATCAACTAAGAAATCTGCTCTATGGACACCAATGTTAACCTGACTATTATAAATTGCAAAAGGGATTGGAATCAGATTGATTAGGGGAAGACCAATATTAAGAGTCCCGTCGGCAATTTTTAAATTATCGCTAACTGATGTACCTTGCGCAATTTGCCAACCGGCAGGAATTGTAAAAATAACTGTTTTATTAATTTTGCTGCCCGCAGGATTATCAATAGTGATATTAATATCAGAATTTGCTCCCGTATTTTTATCGGCAACTGTCACCTCAAAAGTCGGATTATAGCTTGCAGGAGCGGCAAAAATAGGCGAAAAGCTTTTAAAGATTAGGTAGACGCTTAATCCGACAAAAACTAAGACAGCTAAGAGAAAAAATACAATCAGTTTCCTTTTAGTCACATCAAAAACATAACAGCAAATTTTAATTGCGTCAACAAGATCTCGCAAATTAGATAATTTTACCGCTCCATGAAAAATTCTCGTGTCAATGGAAAAATTTCAAAACTTGTCAGGAAATCTGTTTTAATATCTTGTATAGATAAATATACAAATTAATTACCTGTTTGCTTGCCGCTAGCCGTGAAAGTCTCACAGACGGTCTAACATGCTCCAAAGAATCAATTTCTTGATAAATTACCTGATTTTCAGGTAAGGCCTTGGCCAGTTTTTTGCCTTCCGTATGAGGGATAAATCTATCCTCTAAATCGGACAAAATAAAAACTTTCGCCTTAAGATCTTTTATCTTCGTTTCAGGTGAAATCGAAGCCGCTAACTCTTTTGCGCCTTGCGGCAACTTCTCCCATAACTGGTCAAATCTTTGAGGCTCATTATTCGCATAAAAATTATAAGCTTCCATTGCCTCATCAGATAATGAGGCTATTTCCTCGTTTGTTGGCTGCTTTTCTCTAAGGGCTACCGCTTTTAAAATAGCTCTTTCCCCCTCATCTTGATAATAACTTAAAGAACCGTTGACCATTGCCTCTTTTGTCTGAGGTTCAGCCTGCCATTTTTTGGTCTGACCATTTTTCTCAATAATCTGTCCAGTAAAGGCAGCCCTGAAAAGTTCCTTCAGGGAAAAATATGGAGATAAAGTGTTGATGTATAATACCTGATCTCTAATTCGAGGATCTTCGGAAGCCACAATCGCAATCGATCCGCCCGCGCAAAAAGCCGTAAAGCCTACTCTTTTGGTATCAACAAAATCTTGTGCGCTTAGGTATTCAAAAAGTTCCACCGAACCTTCAATTGACGCATTTAAAACAACACCGGAAGTTAAATCCGGAAGATCTGCCGCCAAAACCACAAAACCCTCTCTTGAAAGGGCCTGGGCAAATTTAACAAGTTGACTGTCTTTTCTGGTGACCACAATTCCCAAGGTCAGAACAGTCGCCGGGTGTTTTTTGCCATCATTAGGCCGATAAAGATCAGCCTTAACCTTTCCAATAGAAGTTTCAACCACCCGCTCCTCGATTATGGGGCTGGACGTGACGAATCTCTGTATCTTAATCGGAAAATTGGGAATGACTTCGGAAACAATTAAGGTTGTTTTAACAATTAGCCTACCGCTTGGTATAAACGTCAAAAATCCAACCAAAAGAATTAAAAGAAACAAAAGAAAAAATAATTGGAATTTTCTGGTTAAAATCACCATTTGAAATTCTTACAACTCATGTTAAGATTGTCAAATAATATCAAAATGGCCTCGAGGGAATACTTAATCAATGTGTCTTTAGCTATTTTGTTGGCCATTTTAGCTTGGGCGGTTTTCTTCGTCTTTTTTGGTGCAAGCTATGCTATCTTAGCCTCGATAATAGTCTTGGGCATTCCCCATTTTTTTCTGGCCGCTCTGGCAGATTTCGCCCGCCTTTCCCAAAAATACATTCTACCCTTTATTATAGCCACCGGCTTGACCATACTCATCGCGCTATTTCTTAAATCGCTCAACCCGGCTGTTGCCTTAGCTTTATATTTCGGCTACTTCTTGGTTCATCTTTTTCGCGACGAACTGATGTTTGAGGAAACAGTCACCAAAAATAACTATCGCGAAATGACCTCTTCCTGGCCGCAGGTTTCCGACTACTCAATTGTGCTAACAGCTCCCTTAATTGCTATCCTTTTGGGAATTCAAATCACCGGGAAACCGCTTTTGGCGATACCTCAATCGGCAGGTATTTTAATTTTTGCCTTTCTGGGCGTCCTTTGGATTGTCCTCCTGTTTAAAAAAGGCATCGGCAATAAATTGCCTATCGGAGTTGCCGGCCTTCTTCTTCTTTTAGGCATCGTCAGTTTCGCCAGCGGATTCCAGAAAGATACAATTGCCACCCAACTGCGGGTTATTATCGTCTTCTACCACTTCTTTGCCTGGTACGTTTTTTACACCAAAAGATTATTAAGAAAACCAAAAGTGGTAGGCAATTTGCATCTTAACTGGCGAAGCATTCTTTTTTCATTTTCTAAATCTCCAAGGTTATTTTGGGCTTATGTTTTAGTTATTCAGCTGATAACTTTCGGCTTCTTTGCCTTATATCTTTTCACTCCCCACAAAGTCTGGACCCAATATTTCTTTGGACCAGAGTACTGGTCTGTGTGGGTAATCTGGCATATCACCGTCAGTTTTGTCGCCAAATGGCCAATGCCCAATTTCGCTTTCAAACTCTTTTGGCCTGCAAAGGTAAAATCTGCATCGTTCGTCACCTGACTCAATATCAATCTTGCCAACTTACCCCAAACTGTTTAAATTAGCTTATGGCCATTTTTGCAATTATCACTTTAAATCTTTTCCTCAGATTCTTCCGCTTAAATGTTCCTCCCTTCGTCTACCTTGACGAAAAAAACTTCTTCGTGCCGGCTGCCAAAAGCCTGCTGACACAAAGCACGGAACCGCCTTACACTATTATCAGCTTTGGCAAAGTGCTGATTGCTTCTGGTATCAGACTTTTTGGCGATAATCCTTGGGGTTGGCGAGCTCCTTCTGCCTTATTTGGAATTTTGGCGGCAGTTATCGTCTATCTCTTTGCTAAAAAGTTATTTGAAAGCCAAACTGTCGGCATCACTGCCGTAATTCTTTTCACCTTCGAAACCGCCTGGTTTGTCAATTCCAGAGTTGCCATGGTCGAAGTTTTTTTCGCAACCTTCGTTATTTTGGCATTTTATCTTTTATGGCTTTTTATCAAAGACCGCCGGAATTACTTCTTAATTACCTCTTCCGTTATCTTTGGCCTGGCCCTGGCCACTAAATGGAGCGCACTCTTCCCGATTTTGGCAGCTATTATCTCAATCTCCTTTGTGTCAAAACTTGACGCTTCCAAAAAAATTACTGCCGTTTTAGCTTTACTCATAACTTGCCTGACAGTTTATTTTATTGCCTTGTTACCGTTTATTTGGCAAAGTGGTATCGATCAATTTATCTTAAAACATAAACAAATTTGGCATTATCAGACACTCTGGCTACCCCAAAACTTCCAAAAAGCGGCGCCTTATATTCCCAAATTTGAATACGTTAAAGACACACTCCAAAACCCTCTACTGTGGCTTGTTGATAAACCGGGGACATACCTGGAAGAGGCCCAGAATGGCCAAGTCAGAGAAATATTATTCATCTTCAACCCTGTTATTTTCTGGCCCGGTCTTTTGCTGCTTTTGGTGTCGCTAGTAAAAGGGTTCAAGGATTCTGATCTCCGATTGCTTTTAATGCCCCTAGTTTTTGCCTCAAGTTACCTGCCATGGTTTTTTTCCCCGCGATTTTCCATTCCCTATTATCTCTTATTCGGAATCACCGCCCTTATAATCAATCTGGCTTTTTATATCAACATCTTAAGAGAAAAAATACCTTTGGTTTCTTATTTTTACCTATTTTTGGTGATACTGTTTTTTATATTATATTACCCATTGATATCGTTTATACCAGTGTCTAAAGATTATCTATCCTTGTTAACAAAACTATGGCAATTTCCCGTTCCGTGATCAAACATATCTCCATGGCAAAACTTGCTATTAAATTATTCTTGGTTATAACCGGGGCAGTTTTGGCTATGTTAATCTTGGAGGTTTATCAAAGACTCAACCAATCTTCATATCATATCCCCATAGAATGCTACCGCATGGATGATATTTTAAACCACACCCTTATACCGCAAAAAACCTGCCAATTTAAAACCAGCGAATGGAATATTTCCTACAAAATCAATTCCTTAGGCCTTCGCGACAAAGAAAGGTCTTTAGAAAAACCTGCAAATACATTCCGGATACTGATGCTTGGTGATTCTTTCACCGAAGGTTGGGGTATCAACCAAGATAAAACATTTGGCGCAATTCTGGAGAAAAGATTGAATGAAACTTCCAAAAGCCTCAATTTCGAAGTGATTAATGCCGGAGTTTCCGCCTACTCTCCGATTCTCGAATACCTTTATTTGAAAAATAAAGGTCTCAATTTTAAACCAGATCTGGTAATTTTAAATTTTGACCCGAATGATTTTGCTGATGATCAGGGCTTTGCCCAATTCGCCAAATTCGACCAGGACGGCATTCCACTTGCTGTCTCGCCAAAGTTACCCGAGGTTTACCGCTTGGGCCAAGAGATTTCCAACAAATTAAATGAGCATGAACTGGTATTAGGGGATCTAAAACCAAATCCCATCTATTATTTTTTGGCCAAACATTCTTTTCTCCTCAGACAAGTGTTATTTACGCAGCTTATCAGGCCTAACGTTCCGACAACCGAAGCCACAAGCATCCAATGGGCGCAGACAGGCAAAAATCTGCTCTTGACCAAGGCTCTGCTAGAGAAAGCAAATATCCAATTCTTAGTGACCATCTATCCTTATCAAATCCATCTCAAAAACCCAAGCCTGAACACTTTTAGTAAATTGAGTGAATTCGGCAGAGAAAATAATCTTAAAGTTTTAAATTTGTTTGGCGATTTTGCAAAAGATAAACCCCAGTCTTACTACTTTAAACGGGATATCCACGGTAACCAAAAATTTCATAATACAGTCGCCCAGTCAATATATCGTTACCTTGTCCAAAATCAGCTAGTTGCCGACTGACTTAGTGTAAATCCCCCTTTTTGATTCGGGCAAAAGCTTGGCAACCTCAACCATCAGCAAGTCCCCAACTCTTTGGCCGGTATTTGACTGGCCTCGGAATAATTTTGAATCTAAAAGTTCTTGCGCATGAACAGCGCGGCCAATGCGTAAAGAAAGCCTTCCCGGCTGCCAAAAACCTCCTGCAGGATAAATAGGAATATTATTCTTTCTGCATAATGCGTAAATCAGATCTCCCGCGTCAACCCTCGCCCTAGAAAGATTAGGACCATCCCGCCTCTCCGGTGAAATAACTAAAACTCCGTTATCATTCAAATGTCTTCTCATTTCTAAAACTGCGCCTGCTTTCTTCCTGTCTGTTGAATCAGAACTTATAAGAATAGTGTTACAACTTTCGTGAATCATATAAGAAAGCCTTTTTCTGGCAATCCCCAAAGGAGTTTGCCAAAGGGGATTTGCGGAAATATCTTCCTGAACCCATCTTGGCTCAAAATTACCAAAGCGGTTTCTGGCTTGCGCAACTGCATAGCTTGTCACAAAACGCAACCACCCCCCTCTTACCGGCCCGTCGCTTGGTTCGTTGATAACCACAATTGCCGGTCCAGATGTAAACCTCTCGGCACAACCTATATCAAATTTGCTCCGGTCAAAAAGACGAGTAGCATAAAGACTCAAAGGTGTAGATTCGCCTCGATACCACCTTTCAAGCATTTCGTGTCCCCAAAAGCGGCATCTGCCGGCTTCCAAAGAATGGCCTGCTCCCAATTCCAAAAAAACCGTCGCCGCCTTAACCGTCAGGTAATCTCTGACAGGCTCGGGGACAGCCACAAAAGCATTATCTATAGCTTTGGCGATTTCCTTCATCGTCTGACAGGCTAATATTATACATATAAGACCAAAAGAATTTTATGTTAGAATCTCAACTGCTAAATATCTTCGTAAAATGCCAAGCTCTTTAGACCTTAAAAACCTATACCGGCTGCCCTGGAGTACGTACGATAATCCCACCGGCTGGATAGAACCGACTACTTACTGCCAGCTCGCCTGCCCCGGCTGCTACCGGGGACTGGATCAGCCTAACCCGGTTAGAAAAAACGAAGATCTCAAAGAGCAAAAAGAGCAGATTGATACTCTTATTAAAATCAGAAATATCCAGACTGTTGCTATCGCCGGCGGCGAACCGCTTTTATATCCCAAGCTTGATAAACTTATCGCCTACGCCCACCAAAAAGGACTCGGTGTAAGAATTGTTACCAACGGCTGTCTGCTGACCGAAAAAAGGCTAAGAGAACTCAGAAATCTGGGCGTAACTGAAGTCGTCATCCACGTTGGCCAATATCAAAACCGCACGAAGGACGAAAACAGCCTTTATAAACTAAGGGAATACTACTGCCAAATGTTTCGAAAGGTTAAAGGGGTCGACCTTCAATTTGTCACCACCATCTCAAAAGAAAACATCGACTCTTTGCCCAAACTTTTAACTTTTTACAAAAAAAATTCTGATATCGTCAGTCATTTTATCTTTACTCTCTATAGAGAAGTCTTTCAAAAACTCGGTCAGTCCACCTCCAAATATGTGGCTAAGGAGAAAGTAGCCAGGGCAATCGAAAAATTTTATCAGATTAAACCTTGTGCCTACTTGCCCAAAACCTTAAGCCCCAATAGTTTCGGCTGGCTTTTTTATCTGGCGATTTTACGCGGTGATAAGGTACTGGGCAGTCTCGACGGTAAAGTAGCCGCTAGGATTTATAAGCAATATCAACTGGATAAAAAAACAAGTTTCCCGATAAACAGCGCAAAAATCAGCCTTAAAACTGCTGTCGGTTTCATTTTAGACAGCTCAATATTAAAAATTATTTCAAGATACTTGATCAATACTCTCAAAAACCCCAAAAACCTTCTTGAACCAGTCACCGCCCAAATGATTATCATCATCGACCCGCCGATGCTGACAAAAAAAGGCTGGGATATCTGTGACGGATGTCCAGATGCAATACTCTACGACAACAGTCTTGTACCAACCTGCACTCTGGAAATAATCAAACAAGAAAAAAATGTCCCCAGAGAACTCTACTTATCAAGACAGCTCCCATCTACTAGTGCCTTTTCTCAAGCACATACGAGTAGCTAAACCCCTGCCCCGCCCAAATTCGCATTCGTATTAATTCGTATGGCGGACCAATCTAAACTTGGGAATCAGAATGAGTTATATGTCCGCCCTTAGGCCCGCATCCTGCATTGCAGGAGAGGACCGCATGGCTCTGTATATTCGTACAAATTCGTATAAAGACCTCTACGAGCTCTCCTCCAATACGAACGTGTAGCTAAACCACCAAAAGACCACAAACCACAAAATCACTAAAATCAAAGCCAGGTAATCGTGGAAGAAAATAGCAACGCCGGTACCCACTTTTACGGCTAAAATGGCCACTGCCGAAAGTCGTCCGAATTGCACAAGAAATGTCCCCAAAAAGCCGATTAACACTACCTCCAGCCGCGATGTCCAGGAAAATTTGCCCTGAAACCCTCCCAAAAAAGAAGCCAGAAGCAAAACCGCCGACTGCCAGCCTAAGCAATTCCACTGGATTTCCAAAAACGCGCCTTCCACCCAAACTCCCTTGGCAACAGCTTTCGTTCCCAGCCCCAAAACATTCAAAATCCCGGCTAACAATTTGGCCTCATAAGGCACGACCCAATTTTCCAAAACCCGATAAAGTTCCCATTTCAAAAAAAGATTGGTTAAAAATTCATTGAAAGTCGCAATAAACGGCAAAGTCATCAAAAGCACTGCCGCCAAAATGATGATTCTGGAAAAAGGCGTCTTTATAAGTCTGGTTTCTTGCATTGTTTAAAAA
>MFBL01000008.1:9309-52073 GCA_001774945.1 Candidatus Curtissbacteria bacterium RIFCSPHIGHO2_12_FULL_41_17 | reverse complement strand
CGTGTGGGTTCGAGTCCCACCCCGCCCACTACTCCAAAATTCGTAGAATTTTGGGTGAATAAAAACAGAAAATGGGCAAAGACAGATTGTGCATTAATCCAGATTTAGTAAAAGCGTCTGGAGGCAGGACAACGTGTCCGGTACTCTTTGATTCGATCAGAGAGAATGGTTGTGGAGGCTGCCCTAAGGCAGGTGGATTTAATAGTGGAATAGATAGACCCCCAGTTCCGGATTCGGAGAGGATTGCTGACGAAGTAATTACTCGGATTAAAGAAAGCGGCATAAGAGCAGCGGCTCAAAGACACGGACGTAATTATTGGAGAATATAATAGCGGGGAGTAGCTCAGTTGGCCCTGGCCCTTCGGGCCAAAGGCCCAGGGGCTAGAGCGCAAATGAAATGGTACCTTTATATCTTGAAAAGCGAGAAAGATAAAAAAAGATATATCGGGTCAACTAACAATTTAAAAAGAAGAATAAGTGAACATAATTCGGGAAAAGTACCATCGACTAAGAGCAGAAGACCGTTTGTGCTGATTTATAAAGAGGAATTTACTGCGGAGATCGATGCAAGGTTACGAGAGAAGTTTTTTAAAACTCATAAGGGTTTTAATACTTTAAAGAAAATATTACTAACGGGGAGTAGCTCAGTTGGCTAGAGCGCTGCGTTTGGGACGCAGAGGTCGGAGGTTCGAGTCCTCTCTCCCCGACAGCTTAAAAAAGCTGGTTGACAATATGTACATAATGTACTAATATTAAAACATGACTATTATTGTATCTGTAAGCCAATTTCGGCAGCATATTGCAGATTATATCGAGAAAGCTAAAAAAGGCCATACGGTTATTTTAAAAGATGAAAAAAAGGGCCAGCAAATAGTTCAACTTGAAGTAAAGAAAAAGTTTAGCCCCGACGCATTTGGGAAAGCGCTTAAAGCGGCCAGCGGTATTTTTGCGGCCAGAAATCATCCTGAATGGCGAACAAAAAAAGATGTAATCAATTGGGTGCAAAGAGGTAGAAAAGCCGCAGACCGTAGCTTTTAAGCGTGTATTTAATCGATACAGATATTCTTATTTGGGTTCTGCGAGGAAATGAAAAGTACGAAGAATTTTTACAAAGTTTAAAAGACAAAAACGCGTTTTCGATATCCACTGTAACTATAGCTGAAATATACAAAAATATTTACCCTTCTGAATTGCTAAAAACTGAAAGCGTCTTGGAGGAATTTCTAACGTGGGATGTGACAAAATCTATTGCAAAACAAGCGGGTTTGTATTGGCAGCAATACGTAAAACAACTAAAAAATTTAAGCTTGACAGACTGTTTAATAGCCGCAACAGCAAATGTGAACAATCTTACTCTCATTTCACTCAACATAAAACATTTTCCTATGAATGACATAAAAATTTTAAATACTCCTACATAAGGCATTTATAAAAGCGCTTTTTGAGATGGTGAGGTCGGAGGTTTCCACCAAAGGCGGATCATGCTCTGGTTGACAAGTCCCCTCTCCTAAACTTCAAAGGAAGAACAGTTATTCTAATTTTCAAAACCAGTCAATTTTTCGGTACCAACTCTCTTTAAAACTGCTGGATTCAAAATAGCAATCTCATCTCTCGTTAGATCCCTGAATCCGTCTATTCCTGCTTCTCGCAGCATTGCAACGTAACGCTCAGCAGGAACAGTTTGTGCAAGAGCGTTTTTAAAAGCTTCAGTATTACTTCCAAAGGCACTATACCTCTTTAAAAAACTTGTTCTTTCAGCTTCATTTAATTTCTCTAAGATGGCATTTTCAAGCTCTTTGGGTGTAGGAATTTCTAAGTTAACAATATTTGCCTGACCTGCAACTGTGATTTTTATCAGTTGAGGATTGCGTGGCTTACCTTTTGCCTCAGCTGCAATATGCTGACGATATGATTCTCCTCCTCTTGCGTATGATTCAGCATAATTTCTCGATTTTGTTAGATAAATACCGGCTCCCCAGCCTTCGCCATCTCCAATTTTGGGTAATCCTTGAAAATCGAATGGGGTACCGTAATAAAAAATTTCCTGTTTGTCATTTACCCCTTCTTTTTTTGAAGATCTTCTTATTAAAGTTCTAACCGCTTGTGGAACTCGAGATATAAATCTAGATTTTTTTGCTGCAGTTGTTTTTTCAACTGGTGGAACATTTGAAACTTCACCTTCCATGCTGATTGAATATCTCATCTCTCAAAATTTTAGTCAACTTTTCAATCATTTCCTTATCGTTTGATAGAAATGTTCGAACATCGTCCTATAAACCTGATCTGTCTTAAGTTATCTCGAGAATTTTGTAAACTACTTTGCCATTGGGAACTTCAACTGCGATTTCTTCCCCAACTTTGTGGCCCATCAATGCTTTGCCAATAAGCGAACTGGTAGAAATTTTTCCCTTTGTAGGATTGGCCTCTAACTCTTCAACAATTTGAAACGGCATCCTTTTTCCATCTATTTCAACAACTACTCTGCTTCCAAAAGACACAATTTCGCTTTGAGTTTTATCAATTACTTTTCCGACTCTTAGTAAATACTTTAATTCCCTAATTCTGCTGTCTATTTGCGAAAGCTCATCTTTGGCTGCATGGTAGCCGGCATTTTCGGAAAGATCCCCCTGCTCTCTGGCATTGGATAAATTAATGACTACTTGGGGACGCCTTGAAATGAGCGCATCGTGTTCTTTTTTAAGATTTGCAAAACCTTCTTTAGTGAATTTAAAATTTTGTGATTTTAGCACTTAATAATTTTAGCAGAAAGAAGAATTTTTAAAAATCAGGCTCGTCGTTGGCAGAATTGTAGAAGTCACAAAGATCTATGTTTTTAATTGTTTTTCCGTTCTCTACTTCAACAACTTGCGAGTTTCCTTTGTAATAACCGGAAAAGGGTTTAATCTGATTTGTGCCAATGAAGGTTTCGTATCTTAACTTATATTTTCCGGTGATTAATACAAAATAATATGACGATCTGGCCCCATTTTTACTGCCGGGATAATAAAGGGTATAAATTGTGCCGGAGTCAATGTTTTTAGCTGCAATTTTTCCTTCCGGTAAAAAATCCCCGGGGTAGCAAAGTTTACCCGTTACAAATCCTTTTGGTAAGTTTTCGGGCGACTGATTTGAAGAAACTTTATAATTGTTGACGACAGACGTTTGCCTTGCTTCTGCCAGGTATGCGGTACTGACATTTTCCATTTTTACCAGTTTGTAGGATCCGATGATTGATGCAAGACCAAGAGTGCCTATTGCGATGGCCACAAAAGTGGAATTTGTGTTCTGCAGCATTTACCTAATTTAAGTATAACAAGCTTTGGATGTTGGGTGCAGTTTTTACGCTCTGGAATTCTCCGAGTAGTCGTCTTCATTGGGAAGATCGTCTTCTTCAAGACTGCTGAAAATATACGGATTATTGGCAGGCCTTGACGTCACCATCTTTTCAGCTTCCTCAGGTTCAAGTAGTAGATCTAAATCATCCGTATCGACCTGCTCTATAGCTTCTGTATCTTCGGTCTGCATGGCTAAGTCAATTATAGAAAAGCCGCCTTCGAGTTGATCGGGGCATACTAATGTACCTGAATTTGATTGTGATTTGGCAAAAATATCTAGAACTTCAGGGTCGAGGGATAATTCCGCCAGCTCGTGTATCCCAAAATCACCTACATCATGGCTAGGCGGAGGGGGATCAATAATGCGGCTTGACACCACAAACAAGGCTTGATCAGGTTCTAATGGATTAGGCCTTCGATATTTTTTGCCTAATCTTACCTCGTTTACTTTATGCTTCCAGGGACTCTTTCGTGATTTTTCATGAGTGGTTTTGGATTGGCCATTTACGCGATGCAAGTGTAGTAGCTGTCTAAGCATTTTACCAGCAACTGCCTCGACAGATCCTTGATCTATAACAATTGGGCAATCACGCATGACCAAGTCTTCGTAACTGATTGTTGCAGACTCTTCTGGTTCTACGAGAGCAAACACCCTTGCCGTTGAAGTAATTTCGGTTGGTTGCTTATCTGGTTGCGGATTCTGATCTCTTCGTTCTCTGCCCATATTTTTTCCTTACAAAAAGACCGCTTTTCACGCGATCTGAGATAATAGTACAACCTAACTTTGTACTTGTCAAGTTTTTTTGAGAAAATATAACAACCTTTGTATGCGCAATATAATCCGTAAATTTTTGGGTCGGACCTATTATCCCCTAAACCGCGTGGAAATTAATAAAAAGAATCTGATTTCTAATTATCTTCAACTTTCTAAAATCAGCAATAAAATTAAAATCGCGCCGGTTTTGAAAAGTAATGCTTACGGTCATGGACTTTTAGCGATTGCAAAAATTGTCGACGAATTTGCACCGCCTTTTATTTGTGTTGACAGTTTATATGAGGCCTATGAGCTTTATATGGCAAAAATCAAATCAAAAATACTAATCATGGGATACATAGATCCCGAAAATCTCAAGGTTAAAAAACTGCCTTTCTCGTATGCAGTGTATGATCTAAAACTTCTTGAGGTAATAAATAAATACCAAAAGGGAGCAGGTGTTCATATAAAGGTCGATACAGGAATGAATCGGTTAGGGATTAAAATTAATGATCTTGAAGCATTTTTTACACAGTTGAGAAACTTCCCAGACATAACTGTTGAGGGAATCATGTCTCATTTTGCATCGGCCGGTAACGGTCAAGATGAAGCGGTAAAGCTGCAGCTGAGAAATTTTAATAAAGCATTGAGCCTTGCTAAAAAATTCGCCATTAATTTTAAATTGAGTCATATCGCTTCTTCTTCCTCGCTTTTAAATTTAGACAGTAACAGTCTTGAGAAGGTTAGCAATTTGGCAAGGGTCGGACTGGCTCTCTACGGGATAAATGGAGAAAATACAAAAGTAAAATTAAAACCGGTACTTTCCCTTAAGAGCAGAATAGTTCAGATTAAGGACTTGGTTATCGGAGAAAAGGTTGGCTATAATGGTACATTTAAAGCTATAAAACCGCTGAAAATAGGACTTTTACCTCTCGGCTACAATGATGCTATTGACAGAAGGCTTTCAAATAAAGGTGTGGTTTTAGTCAATGGAAAACAATGCAAAATAGTTGGAATGGTTAGTATGAATATAACAGGAATTGACTTGACAAACGTCGACAGTGCCAAAGAAGACGATGAGGTAACTGTCATTTCAAATAATAGTAAGGATGCAAACTCTATCTCTAATTTGGCAAAGACCGCAAATACCATCCCTTACGATATTCTGGTGCGAATTAGTTCTTCCATTCGCAGAGAAGTCATCTAAATAAATATGCCACTAACACTTAAACAGCTTCGCAAAAAACACGCTCGGTTTGTTTACGAGTCTTTCGATATAACTAAAAGTAAAAATACAATTCACGTACAATATTTGTTTAAGCTTGAGCCCAATATATTCTTTAAGCCGAAAATTTCCATTCCATGCGACACAAAAATTTCAGCAGAATCTCTTAAAGTTTTCGCCTTTAACTTGGGACTTGTAGAGTCTATAAGTTATTGGAAGGCTGCTTGCCCAAAAGAGTTTGTTATCAAAGCCGGATTTTTAACGGTTGAGCAAATAAGCTGGTGGAGGGATCTTTTTATTCACGGACTCGGAGAATTTTTTTATCAGAACAAAATTGATTTTAGGCCGAAAGACTTTTTAAAGATTAAATTAGAATCAAAAACAAGATTTAAAAAGCAGGATTTAAAAAAACCAAACG
This sequence comes from Candidatus Curtissbacteria bacterium RIFCSPHIGHO2_12_FULL_41_17, assembly GCA_001774945.1. Lineage (GTDB taxonomy): Bacteria > Patescibacteriota > Microgenomatia > Curtissbacterales > GWA2-41-24 > 2-12-FULL-41-17. The sequence goes on along the minus strand of MFBL01000008.1, from coordinate 46,341 downwards.
GTGATTTGATTCTGGTTGGAGGTGGAATAGATTCAGCTGTAACTTTAGAACTGCTAAAAAAATCAAAACAGAAAAGAGAAGTATTTCTCCTTAATCCTACAAGGTCTGCAATAGAAATTGCAAAATTAGCAGGATATACAAAACTTCTTATAGCAACAAGAGAAATCGACCCAAAACTTTTAGATTTAAATTCGCATGGATATTTAAACGGACATACGCCATTTTCAGCGTACCTTGCTTTTCTGGGAACTTTAGCCGCTGCACTATTGAATTATCAAAATGTTATTGTTTCAAATGAAAGAAGCGCCGATGAAGTAAACATCCGCTATCACGACATGGAGGTTAACCATCAGTATTCAAAAAGCACAAGATTTGAAAAACTTTTTAGGAATTATTGCAGTAAATATCTTAGTGCGCAGATTAACTATTTCAGTTTCTTAAGGCCTCTTTATGAACTGCAGGTCACTAAAATTTTTGCCAGATCCCCCAAGTATTTTGGAGTATTTAAAAGCTGTAATGCCGGACAAAAAGCAAATATTTGGTGCGGAAATTGCGCCAAATGTGCTTTTTCCTATCTTGCACTTTCGCCGTTTATTTCGCGCGGGCAACTGATTAAAATTTTTGGATCGGATTATTTCAGAAACAAACATCTCGTCGACCATATTAATACTTTAACTGGAGTAACTGCGAATAAGCCTTTTGACTGTGTCGGGACTATTGCCGAATCAAGACTGGCTGCTAAACTGGCAATTGAACAATATGGGGAAAAGGATTTAAAGAAAAAAATAGAAGGCAGAGTTAAAATGGATAGTAATATTTTAAATTCGTGGAATAAAATTAATTTTTTACCGGCAACTTATCAAAATCTTTTAAGGAAGCAGATGAATTAATGGAGGAAATAAATGGCAAATCCGCTCTAATTGTCGGTTACGGACGTGAAGGCCAAAGTGTTCACAGATTTCTTTTAGCTCACCATCCAAATTTAAAAATTGGCATTGCTGACATTGCCAAAATTAAACCTATTGATAAAAATGTTGACCTGCATCTGGGAAAAGATTACCTTGAGGACATAGAAAAATATGATGTACTTATCAGATCTCCGGGAATTTCGTCTAGCCTTCCCCAGTTAAAAAACTTTACAAAAGCAGGAAAAATCGTAACTTCTGCAACTAATATCTTTTTTTCAATTAGTCCGGGTGTAATCGTTGGTGTTACCGGAACCAAAGGAAAGAGTACAACTTCTTCTTTAATAGCAGATGTTCTTGCCAGTGAACTTAACGATGTAAGACTTGTTGGCAATATCGGTAGGCCTGCTCTTGATTATCTTAAGGGGGCAGACAGGAAAACAATTTTTGTTTGCGAGCTTTCAAGCCAGCAGCTTGAAGATTTAAGGTACAGTCCACATGTAGCTGTAGTCCATGTGATTTACCCGGAACATCTGGATAGTCACAAGACCTTCGGCCAGTACCTTTCTGCCAAAAGTAATATCGTTAAGTTTCAGGAAACTGGCGATTTTGTCATCTTTAACGCTGGAAATACAAATTCCTCAAAGCTAGGACAAATGAGCCTCGCCAAAAAGATTCCTTTTGCTAGTGATGAAAAATACAAAGGCTTATGTTTTATCAGAGGAGACAGTGTCTTTCTTAAGGAAGACCATAGAAAGAAGCACATTCTAGAAAGATCTGATATTCCCCTATTGGGGCCCGGAAATATCGAAAATGTTTTGGCTGTTGTTTGTGTTGCCTCCTTATTTAAAATTTCGTCAGCTAAGATTAAACAGATCGTCAAAAAATTTAAGAGTTTGCCCCACAGGTTAGAATTCGTGGCCAATGTCAATGGCATAAAATTTTACAACGATTCGCAGGCCACCAATCCAATGGCTGTAATAAATGCCCTTGAGGGGCTTTCACCTGACGTTGGTACCTTAATTATTGGTGGTTATGACAGAGGGCTGGATTTAACACAGCTTGGAAAATATATAGCTTTGCAAAACATCCAGAACTTGATCTTGTTTCCGACAACAGGCGAGAAAATTTGGTCGATTATCGCTTCAGCTAAAATTAAAGGTAGATCTTTTCGAAAATTTAAGGCAAACTCTATGCAAGAGGCTGTTGATATTGCCTTTGCGAATACACCCAAAGGCAAAACTTGTCTGCTTTCACCCGGAGCCGCAAGCTTCGGGCTTTTTAAGAATTACGAAGAAAGAGGAAACTTATTTAGGGAATTTGTACTCTCAAAAAAATGACAGGTAAAACGTATAAGTTTGTTCAGATTAATATTTACAAGGGCAAATACTTAAACGACCTTTTGGATTTTTTGAAAAGTGAGAATCCGGACTTTATTTCTATGCAGGAAGTAACAAGCGGTGAACTTAATTTTGCTAAAATCGGTAGTGACTTATTCGCGCATATAAAAAGAGAGACGGGTTATGACGGCGTATGTTCTGTTGACATTACGCTTTCCGACGGGAAAGGAACAATGGGAAACGCAGTATTTAGTAAATTTAAAATCCTATCGAACAAGGCAATTTTTTTGAAAGAGAAAAATAAATATACGAAGGATCAGGTAAATGATCCACGATTTTTTCCATTCTTACCGAGACATTTGCTTGACGTTACGGTTCAAATCGGTAGCGAGAAATTCCGCATAATGAGTTGGCATGGTGCTTGGACGGCACCACCTACCGATACAGTGGAGACTCTAAGACAATCGCAAATCGTCTCAAATCACCTAAAATCATTAAAGGAGCCTTTTATAATGGGTGGTGATCTAAATGCTATCCCTCAAAGCAAGACTGTTGGTAATATCAATAGGGTGGCAAGGAATCTAATGATGGATTCCGGCATTCTTGCTACAACTAACGTCAAGATACACAAGATTGCACCAAGAGCTTATTTGGTCGATTACATATTTACTTCCAGTCATTTTGATCTTGTTAAACTATCCGTTCCAAATATAACAGTTTCTGACCATTTACCCGTTATTGCTTCTATAGAATACAAAGGCTAAATTTTTGTGAGTATTGTGAAACGATCTTTAAAGGTAAATCCCTGAATAATTCCACCAAGGCAAAGGCTTTTTACTAGTAAAAGCTGGGAAAAACTGGAAGTTATAATAAATAACAGGGCAAAAATAGCGCTTAAAAAAATCCAATGATGAACGTGAAGAATATGTTTTTTAAGGTGAATTCTAAGATTTGGTAAGATTTCTACGGTTTTAAAAAAACGAATTTTCGGGATTTTCTTCTTGAGCTTGAGAGGATGGCTGAATATTTTGTAAAACCAAAATCCAAATGCAATCCCTCCAACACTCTGAATTACTTCCATAGTTTAATGTTACCTAAATTCAGGTTGCATCTTCAAGAGACTAGCACTTTTTGATAGAATAATAGGGCTTTGCGGGTGTAGTTCAATGGCAGAACACCAGTTTTCCAAACTGGACACGAGGGTTCGATTCCCTTCACCCGCTCTGTAAGCGCCTGTAGCTCAACGGATAGAGCAGTCGCGTTCTAAGCGATCGGTTGGGGGTTCGAATCCCTCCAGGCGCGCAAAATTTTGGTCTTGAGAATAGGTTATTCAATTTAACCTGTGTAATCTAAACCTTTAAGTATTTCTAGTAATTCACTCGCGCTAATAATCTTAGTATATTTGAAATTTTTCATAAATAGTAAATCTCCTTTGTCCCTTGTCACTAAATAATTAGCCTTACCATCCTTCCCACATTCAAGGTAACGGTTATCCTTTCGATCAGGTGATGCGTTGAATTTTGATGCCACATTAATTTTGACAGCTTTTTTGTTAATTATTCTCAGTAGAGTGTTGGCTTTATATTTGTCGATCATTTTTAACTCAATTAATCTATCTAAAATAAACCTGTATTCATCTAAAATGTCGTTTGAGATTAAAAGAGTAAAACGATTGTTCTCCCAGTAATCAAATATAGAAGAAATGATGTAACCTTTTGTCAATAAAAAACCAATGATAATGTTCGCATCTAAAATAACCCTCATTCATTCTATTGATTTATAGGTAAATCTGTTCTTATTGCATCAATGAGGTCGTATGTCTCCTCTTCTGTTAAGTCTATATCTGACGCTGAAGCTTTAATTATCAAATAATCTGTGTCTACTCCTTTGCCAGAGGTAACTCCTTCTTTCACCCCACTAACACCGGCACCAATAGCTGTTAAAATTTTCGTAAGATCTTTTGTATCACCTGCCGATACAGTTGGATAATAAATAAATGTCATACTTTTTCTCCTCCTTTTCTTTCTTCAACTATAAAAGATTTACTGTCAATTACTTTCCCGTTCACATAAACCGACAAATTATGCTTGCCGAAAACTTTAAATTCAATATTCCCCAAATCCAGGATGATATTTATATCTCCCTCTTTTCCTCTGTTCGTATCTGGAATAGATATTGTTAGCACAATTGCTGGTTTGATTTCAATCTCATTCTTTTTGGGATCAAAAATTTTGATCTCGATCTTTATTTGCGATTCAGACACATTCTTAAAAGAAATATTGCCGACAGCAGTAAATTTTAAAAATTTACTTGGCACCGTAGTTAGAAATAATTTAGTAAAAATACCTAATATATTTATTTTTCCTAGAGCATCTACGCTAGCAGCGTCACAAAGGTGTAGATAATTCAGTTTTATATTTTCCATTTGTTAGTATTGTACAGTATAGATATATGTGCTTACAAATATCTTTTGTTAAATCCTACCTTATTAATTTTAAGCAAACTGGTACTCAAATTCTGGTATAATTTCCTGTAGTTTTTCATATGTGCGAACTATGCACTCAAGAGAGTTCGAATTTTGGGTGTGCAAGTGCGTTTCGTTCTGCGAATGCAGAACTCAGCGTGAACGCTTCTTTGGTGTTTACACCGAGTGAAACGAGGTGGTTGTAGCTCAGCGGTTAGAGCATTCGCTTGTGGAGCGAAGGGTCGGGGGTTCAAATCCCCTCAACCACCCACAGCTTGATTCCTCTTTGCTAATCAATCAATATTGAGGCAATCTTTCTAATATAGAGGAGATATTGCCGTAGGATATCTTATATCTGTAAGGGTGATATAAGAACGCCGCCGGTGCATCTTCTGTTAAAAATTTCTGGAAATCAAAATAATATTCTTTTCTTTTGTCCTGATCTTGTGTATTTCTGGCATCTTCCAATAATTTATCAATTTTAACGTTTTTATATCCGGTAATGTTTGTATCCTTCTGAGTAGAATGCCAAAGGCCATATTGATCCGGATCCGCAGACAATTTATTAACAGCCAGAAGAACCTGGAAATCGGAAGGTACGGTTTTTTCCTTTTTTAAGACAGTTTCAATACCAACTGACTCCCAATCTTTTTTAATAGATTCTGCCACCTGCTCTAAACCGGGACTGACACTTAAAGCAATTTTATTAGAACCACCTTCCGTTTTCGTAAGCAAACCCTTTGCCTTGCCCGGGTTATATTCATATCTTTTTGCACTGTCGTTATATGCCCAGCTGTCAGGTGATAGAGGACTTGTTGCCAGGATCCCGTCAAATTCTGATCTGTTAATGGAATAACCAAGGGCTTGTCTAAAATCCTTAGATGCGAGAAGCGGGTCGCTTGTATTATAAAAAATGGTAATAATCTCCAAGTTATCTACATATTTTTCAACATTTAAATTCGGCCAATTTTGCAAATCTTTTGCATTGGTAACCCTTGCAGTTTTAATTTCCCCAATCTTTAAAGCCTCTGTGGCTTGATCCTGTGACTGATAAAATTTAATATCGACTCTAGGTAAGCTTTTATCTTTGGAAACAAGACTGATTTTTTTAACAATGTTTTCTTTTTGGTCAATATCTACAATTCTAAAAACTCCTGTTCCGTAGAAACTTTTAGCTTTAAATACAGGTTTATCCAGTGCCAGAGGAAATGATGAAATCGGATTTGGCAATTTAAACTCCAATGCTTTATTGTTTAATGCCGTAATATTAACGCCAGAAATTGCAATAGAAATATCTTTGGCGTCAACGGGAGTTTCGTCGTGCCATTTAAGATTATCCTTTAAGAAGATTACGTAAGTTTTACCGTCATCTGCAACTGTCCAGTGTGAAGCAAGAGCGGCAACAGGATTGCCCATCTTATCACTTCTTATTAATGATTGTGTTGCCAGAGATAAGACTTCTGTTGGTAGGGACTCTAGATTATATGAACCGACAAAACCGATTGAAACTAGATTGTGCCTGGATATTTTATGCCAAAATTGGCTAACAGTTATGAATGTTAAAAATGATAAAAGTACAATTGTGACAATCCAAAACCTATACCTTGTGATATAAGCGCCAGATATATGCCGCCAAAACTTTATTCTCCTTGTAAGAATTTTTGCTGACTGCATAAATAACTATTTAATAACTACCTGCAGTATTGAAAGAACCAGAAATAATGAGGCAAGAAAAATGGTGATAAATACAAAAAGTTTTTCTATGCCCCTCTTTGACCTGTAAAATGAGCCGGAACCTCCAAAGACAGTGCTCAAACCTGTGCCCTCTGACTGCAATAAAATAACAATTATTAGAGATATCGAAACAATAAGCTGGGCAACTATGAGTATAATTTTCATTAAAGTCTGCTTATGGCATAGGCTATTTTATGGCTATCGTGATGAAGAGGATATTTCTCGTCTACAAAATCCCCCTCAATAACTTGGCTTTTAAAGTTGTTTAGAACTTCTTTGTCATTTTGGACATATTTATATTTTAGTTTTTTGGGAATTTGTGGTTTTTGGTTAATATTGATTATTATTGTATCAAAAATGTCTTCCTGCAAGTGGTTTTTAACAGACTTTATATAATCGGATACTTTGAAGTTGGGAGTTTCGTAGGGTTTATTGGCAATATTAATAATAAAAACCTTCTTTGCCTTTGATTTTTTCAATGAAGACTTTATTCCAGGAACAATTAAAACAGGCAAAATAGTGCTAAAAAGATCACCCGGCCCGATCACTATCAGGTCTGCTTTGTTTATAGCATCACTCGTAGGCTTATATACCTTTATGTTAGGCGGATCTAGAAAAACTTTTTCCAATGTGTGGTTTCCGTTATATTTACCCAAATCTATACTCTCTTCCCCCACAATTTTTTTGCCGCTTTTAGTTTTTGCCCAGATATTGACATCACCTGCAGTTGCCGGCAAAACTCTTCCCCTGGAAGAAATTATCAATGAAAATTCTTCTAAGGCCTTGTTGGTATCTCCTTTATAAATGTCGGAAAGAGCTACAAAAATTAAATTTCCTAATTTTTGGCCTCCAAGATCAGTATCCTTACCGTATCTTTGGCCTGAAAATCGGTAAATAAATAGCTCTTTTAGGATTGATTCCTCATCCGAGAGTGCGGCCAAACAATTGACTATATCTCCTGGAGGCGGGATGGAAAATGCCCTCCTTAACCTTCCTGCGGATCCGCCATCGTCTGCCATCGAAACCACTGCAGTTAAATTAAAGGGTAATTTCCTAAGTCCTTTTAATATTTGGGCCGTACCTACACCGCCACCCAAGCAAACGATGTTTTTGTTCTTTTGGGGCAGTTCTAGATAGTGTCTAAAAAAGCTGCCAAGCATTGATTGTTATCTTAACCGTTATAATCGCTTGCAGAAAACCCCACTTTTTTAAAGTGGGGATGAATGCAAAAATGCGATTACATACTTCCGAGAGTATACCAAAAAAACACGTAAGGTGTGGTTTTCTACGCTCTTGTATACAGTGCCATGCGGTCCTCGTCCTTCGATCCTTCGACTGGCTCAGGACTCAGGACTGCGGGCCTAAAACTTAGAGAACAAAACCTGCCTGCCGGCAGGCAAGGCCGAGGACTCTTAGTCCTCGGAAGTTTATCAACCCACCGGACAAGTAGTATTTACCCCTAAAGCTTTCTATTCAAAAATAATGTGAAGAATTTTTTGGACTATAGTTATTATCGCTGCCGCCAAAACTATCGTTGTAATTTTGTCAAAGTTCATCGGGGGAAGAATGATGCCGGCAATACTTGCCCCAGCAAAATCGTAAGGGGTAATAACAAAACCCGGCAGATAGTTTAAAAGGGCAAAAAATAAGGCTGCATTTAAGACAAACATTACCAGACCGAATGTTAGATGGTTAATAGGTAGAAGAACCAGCGAGAAAATCGGGTTGATTATTTGGGAAATAATAAAGATGCCGCCTATCAAAAGAAGAATATTTTTGGGATCCTGACCTATCTTTATTGTTGGAACAAGAGTGTATGCTGTGTAGAAAGAAACAGCCGAAACGATTATTGCTTTTAGGTAATGACGCATTTTCCTGTTACTTTTGATTTTTACATTTAAAGACACTAGATTGCAATATTAAGAGAATAGTTAGTTGAAAAACGCCTTTGACCTCAGATGACGATGGTAGTTAACGGCAAATCTATGGGCTTCGTCTCTTATCGATTGGAGCAATTGCCTTGCGGGACTTTCTTTGGTAAGTGATACTGGAAGCACTTTTTTAGGTGTATATATATGCTCATACTTTTTTGCCAGAGAAACAACAGGAATGTTTACATTGAACTTGTCCATTATTGAAAGTGCTGCATTAAGTTGGCCTCGTCCCCCGTCAATTATTATCAAATCAGGCAACTTCCACGCGTTTTTCAGACGACGTGCCATTGCCTCGCTTAGCATTTCGTAATCGTTGGGTCTTTTGGTAAACTTAATTTTGAACCTTCTATACTGCGCTTTATCGTGCAGGCCATTTGTAAAAACAGCCATCGATCCCGTTGCGTGCAGACCTCCTAAATTTGAAATGTCATAGCATTCCATTCTTTTGGGTATTTTAGAAAGACCGAGTTTAACTTTTAAGTCTTTAAGGCGCGAAAGAGTAAGATCGCTTACCAATGTGGGAGTTTTGATAAACTCCAAGGGGTTGTGGATTTCTCTTAAAATTTTTTGAATGTTGTCGACCTGATTTTTGACTATTTGGGCTTCTTCATATCTTTGGAGATTTGATAAACTTTGCATTTCACTGGTTAATTTCTTTATTAACGTGAAAGTTTTGCCAGAAAGCAGTTGTTTTATCTTCTTAGTAGTTGACAGATATTCTGTTTGTGCTTCTTGCGATTGGTATGGATAAGGACAAAGGCCTAAATGGACGTATAGGCAAGGTCTTTTGGGGTTTTTATGATGACAATAGGGGAAAATTTTTCTAATTATTTTTAGTATTTCCCGTGTTTTAGCGCTAGACGGGAACGGTCCTTTAACGAAGACACTTTTTTGCATCTTGCCTTTTCGGACGGTGGTAATAAGGGGAATTTGGTTGTCCTCAATTTTGATATAAAGAGGACTTTTATCATCTTTTGCCTGCACATTAAAAAATGGTTTGTATTTTTTAATAAGTTCTGATTCTAAAAGCAAAGCTTCAAATTCGGAAAAGACTTTAATAAATTTAATATCGGCAATTTTTTTTACCATGGCGGCTGTTTTTGGCCCCAAATTCTTGTAGGAGAAGTATGAAATTACTCTTTTTTTTAATGAAACGGATTTTCCGACATAAATTACCCTACCGGTATTGTCGAAAAAAATATAAACACCGGGTTCTTTTGGAAGTTTTGAAATTTTAGTTTTAAGCTTTGGATCCACAACAAGTGGAATTTTACAGTAAATCTTTGGTTTTTGGTACTTTGGTTTGGTGAAGTTTTTTGTAGAGAACCAGGCCTACTATTATGATCAGAAGCGCAAATACCAAGCTTATTAAAAATAACTTTGAAGCTATCAGAAAATAGAGGGGTGTTATGGTTATAGGTTTTGAAATCTGGGCATCAGCAAAACTTAATAATATGACATCAAAAACCTTTGAAAATGAACTTTTGGTCTGAAAATTATAAGAAAACTCTTTTTTGGAAAAGGGAGGTAAAATGCCAACCTCTGTTATTTGGGACTTGTTCCCCGCCAGTGCATTACTTTCCAGTATTAACATGCCGCTGATAATAGAAGTGCTTCCGATATTTTTTATCTGGGCAAGAATTTTAACCGGAATCCCGGCAATAATTTTTTCCGGAGTGATCAGAGACAACTGTGGAGCATTTGTTATGTTTGGTAAATCCTGAGCGAATGACACAATAACGTCTTTTTTATTTAATTGAGAAGGTTTTTTGAATGAACCTGCCGGAAAGGGAGTTGTTGATGATGCACCTCTTTGGACAAGTGTAATGTGGTTAAAATCCATCTTATCGAAGTAATCCAGGCCGCCCGAAGTTGATCCCCAGGTCGGATCAACTTGAATCCAGCCCAATTTGTCGTCCCAAAACTGAGGCCATGCATGTAACAGGTCGCCCTGGGCTGTAAACGATAACGGTCTTAGCCTTTCATTTTGGCTATATGCATAGCCAACCACTTCTCTTGCAGGGATGCCTTTTGCCCTGGCAAGAGTGATGAACAGATCGGTAAATTCCATACACACAGAATCTTTGGGGTCGTTAAAAGCCGCTAGTGCACCTTTCCTTTCAATGTTGGCAGTATTTAGGCGCTCTTGGCTGTACGATAAATAATTAGATACAAAATCGTATATCTCTTTGGGGCCAGCTAGTTCATTTGCTTTGTCTTTGATAATTGCCGAATCTGTTTCCCAATAGCGCTGGGGTTGAATATATCTTTTGCGGTCTTCCGATGAAAGTTTTGGGGTTGTGTTTCTAAAAGGTCTTGTGAAAACTTCCACGTAACCGGAAACAACGATGCTAGTTTGCTCTCGCGGGGACAATTTATATTGAGCCAGGAAATTTCCCTCGGAATCGACCCTTACATTGATAGGTGCGGGATTAATTGAACTAATTACTATCTTTTGGTAATTATTGTCAGGAGGAAGCGTAATTTCTTTTGTTCTTGCTGTTAAATTATTATTGTCCAGATAATATGAGAGGGTAAATTGAAAAATTTGTTTTTCTCCAAGTAGCATTGAAATACCCAAGTTAAGAAGCTGATCCTTTTCAAATTCGAATATTTGATTTTCTCCTTGGCGGCTTGTTAACTTTGGGGTTGGAACACTTGCAGCTACAGGGCCAAACGTGATGGGTGCAAAAACTTGTACCTGATAAATTCCGATATCCGGGTTTTTGGCAATTTTTGGTATTGATATTTCCCATATTTGACCTGATTTTGTAACCAGTTCCGACGAACTATAAAACAGTTTCCATGGAAGTGTTTTTCCAAGACCTATGACTCTTTGGTTAAATTTCACCGAAATTGTTGTTACGTTATTATCGAAGCTGACATTTGTAGTCATAGGGCCCGATGCATCTTGGGCTTTTACATTGTCTACTTTTGTTGATCCTATTTTTAATTCGAATTTATCAGCGTAAAAATTAGGAGTATTGTTTTTAAGGGTAATTTCCTGAACCACGTTTGTTCGACCTGATGGTTCAATTGCATAGTTTACTTTATAATCTGAAGTGAATTCACCTTGTGCAAATACTTTTGTTTGGGCAAATAAAAAAATAGCGCTAAAAAACAAAAAAATTCCCGCAAGACGCCAAAAATTCATTAAATTTAGTATCCCACCTGGCTGCGGTTAATACAAGATAATTGAGATCTACTTAAAATACTTTCGTAAATAAAGACCGGTGTATGAATGCTGATTTTTCATTATTTGAGAAGGAGCTCCGGCTGCAATTACTTTGCCTCCATTGTCTCCCCCTTCTGGTCCTAAATCGATAATCCAGTCAGTATTTTTAATAACTTCCATGTTATGTTCTATTATTATTACTGTATTGCCTACGTCTACGAGTCTTCTTAAAATTAGCAGTAATTTTTCAATGTCTGCAAAATGCAACCCTGTTGTCGGCTCGTCCAGAATATAAAGCGTTCTGCCGGTTGCTCTTTTGGAAAGTTCGGTCGCAAGCTTTACCCTTTGTGCTTCTCCTCCTGAAAGTGTCGGGGCGGGTTGTCCAAGCTTGATATATCCCAGTCCAACATCGTAAATTGTTTCTAACTTTTGTTTGACTTGCGGGATATTCGCAAAAAAATTAAGAGCAACCTCAACAGTCATTTCCAATACCTCGTAAATATTTTTTTCCTTAAAGCGGATTTCCAGTGCCTCTTCGTTGTAGCGTTTGCCTTGACAAACCTCGCATATTACATATACATCCGGCAAAAACTGCATGGTTATTTTTACCTGGCCTTCACCTTCACACGCTTCACAGCGGCCTCCCTTTACATTGAAAGAAAACCGACCGGTACGATATCCGCGAATACGTGCTTCGGTAGTTTTGGCAAATAACTCTCTAATGTGAGTGAAAACACCCGTATAAGTAGCAGGGTTTGATCTGGGTGTTCTACCGATAGGTGATTGGTCTATAAGAACTACTTTGTCCAGATTTTCTATCCCTGAAATGTCAAGATGATTTCCCGGTTTTTCTTTCGAGCGGTAAAAGGAACGGGCCAGAGCCCTGTAAAGGATGTCGTGAACTAATGTAGACTTTCCAGAACCTGAAACTCCAGTTACACAGATGAATTTTTCAAGCGGAAATGCGACATCTATATTTTTTAAGTTATGTTCGCTTGCGCCGTAAATTACTAAAAATTTTTCTTCTGCCCCTTTAATTGTCTGCCGGAATTTTTGAATACTTATGTCTTTTTTGCCCGCAAGATATTTACCTGTCAGGGAATGCGGGTTTTTCACGATTTGTTGCGGTGTGCCCTGGGCAATAATCTTTCCCCCATGTTCTCCTGCTCCCGGCCCGAAATCCAGAATATGGTCTGCAGCAAGCATCATTTCCCTGTCGTGCTCAACAACTATTACAGTGTTTTGTAAATCCCTGAGTCTTTTAAGGGTTTCTATCAACCTGTTATTGTCCCTTTGGTGAAGTCCTATTGAAGGCTCATCCAGAACATAAAGCACCCCGGATAGTCCGGAGCCTATTTGCGAAGCAAGTCTTATCCTTTGTGCTTCTCCTCCCGCAAGAGTCGACGCTGCACGGTCAATGGTTATATAATCCAAACCCACATCCAGTAAAAATTTAATTCGGCCTGAAAGCTCTTTGATTATTGGTTTGGCAATGGTTAATTCTCTTTCAGAAAGTATATCCTTGCCCTCAAGCTGCAAAACCCATTCATAGGCTTTGACTGTTGATTTTTCGGATACTTGGGCAATTGATGAGCGCAGAATTGTTATAGAGAGTGACTCTTTTTTAAGCCTTGTTCCTCTACACAGGTTACATGTATCTATTCTCATAAATTTCTCTATTTCTCCCCGGACAAAATCGGATTCCGTCTGACCATATCTGGTTTCAAGATTGGCAATAATTCCTTCAAATTCGGTGTCGATGGTAACAAGACGCCCAAATCGGTTAGGACCTTTTACGCGATATAACCTGTCATCTCCATCGAGTAAAAGCTGTCTTGCTTTCGGTTCAAGTTCGCCGGTAGGTTTGCCGATGTCTATTTTGTTCTCCTTACAAAAATGCTCAAGAACTCGCCATGCCCAGGTGTCGCTTTCAATAATTCTAGACCATGGAAGAATGCCGCCTTCGGCTATAGAAAGATTTGTGTTAAAAACAAGCACGTCGTCGACTTTTCTGATTACACCCAAACCGTTGCAGACACTACATGCTCCATGAGGTGAATTGAAAGAAAAAGATCTGGGTTCTATCTCCGGAATGGAAACATTATCTACAGGACACATAAATCTCTCAGAAAAAATATGATCTTCTAACTGGCGGGGATACTTTGGAATTTCAAAGGTTTTATCATGGATTTTGGCGGCGATAATGGTACCTTCGGAAAGTTTTAAAGCCTGTTCCACCGATTCAATTAACCTGCTTTTTTCAGCCGGCAGTGTGAGTTTGTCTACCACCACATCGATAGAGTGTTTATTTGTTTTTATTAGCACAAAATCTTCGTCGACATCTTGGACCTTACCGTCAACACGCACCAAACGATAGCCTTTTTTGGCAATGTCTTTAAAAAGGTCTTTAAATTCACCTTTGCGGTCACGAACTACGGGCGCAAGAATAAGAATTCTTGCAGGTTTTTTTGTGTCCGATTTAAGCAGTTGAATCTGATCAACAATTTGTTGTGGCGACTGGTGAGAGATTTCTCTGCCGCATACCGGACAGTGAGGATGCCCTACTCTGGCAAAAAGGAGCCTCAAATAATCGTATATCTCCGTAACAGTCCCAACGGTAGACCTAGGATTATGAGAAGACGATTTTTGGTCGATAGATATAGCCGGAGACAGTCCTTCAATTGAATCGACATCAGGTTTATCCATAATGCCCAAGAACTGTCTTGCATATGCCGCAAGTGATTCGACGTATCTCCTTTGGCCTTCAGCATAAATTGTGTCAAAAGCAAGAGATGATTTGCCTGAGCCTGAAATTCCGGTAAAAACAATTAATTTGTTTTTGGGGATCGTTACATCAATATTCTTAAGATTATGTACACGAGCTCCTTTTATTACTAATTGATCCATTTTTAAGATTGCTTGCCCCGTAGACGCGCCCTTTGACTGCAAGAACGTAGATCTTGAGTCAAAGTAAGTGTTCTAAAAAGATTAAAAATTGTATCACTAAAATCAGGATCTGTTCAAGCGCTATATATAGGTTACTGGCTCTTTTAAAGTTTTAGCTCTAATAGCTGATCTCTTAAAACGGCAGCTCTTTCGAAGTCTAAGACTCTGGCTGCGTCTTTCATCTCCCTGGTTAAAACTTTTATTAATTTAGTTTTATCTTCAGGCAGGATATCGCCTGCTCGTGCCCTTTCTAAAGTTTTTGCAAGAATCTGATCTGCAAAAATCCTTTTTTCCTCTCCGTAGACTTTCTCTCTTTCTATAAGCTTTTCCCTAATCGGTTTTTCAATTGACTGGGGAGTAATTGCATGCTTTTTATTATATGCAAGCTGGATTTTTCTGCGTCTTTCGACCTCTGCCATTGCCCGCTGCATTGAGCCTGTTATGTTGTCCGCATAAAGAATTACTTTACCTTCTATATGTCTTGCTGCTCTACCCATTGTCTGTATCAATGAAGTTTCGGATCTTAAAAAGCCTTCTTTATCAGCATCTAAAATAGCTACTAGAGATACTTCGGGAAGATCTAATCCTTCTCTGAGTAAATTAATGCCCACAAGAACATCATAATTACCCAATCTTAAATCATCCAGAATATCAGATCGATCTAGGGTTTGAACGTCAGAGTGTAAATATTGCACTCTTAGATTTTTTTCCTTTAAATAATCGGTTAGTTCCTCTGCCATTCTTTTGGTTAAGGTTGTCACAAGGACCCTTTGTTTTTTGTTTGCCCTTTTGTCAATTTCCGCAATTAAATTTTCTATTTGGCCTGCGGATTTCCTGATTGAAATTTGGGGATCCATAAGTCCTGTTGGCCGAACGAGTTGTTCCACTGTCTGATTAGATATGGAAATTTCGTATGCAGCAGGTGTGGCTGAAGTATATATTGCCTGATTTATTTTTCTAGCAAATTCTTCAAATTTTAAAGGGCGGTTGTCGTAAGCCGATGGCAGACGGAAACCAAAGTCAACTAACATCTCTTTTCTTGCGCGATCTCCTCTGTACATACCCTGAATTTGGGGAATCGTCATATGGGATTCGTCAATTACCAAAAGAAAATCCTTGGGGAAGTGACCAAGCAGACTATATGGCGGTTCGCCCGGCAGCCTTCCGTCAAAATGTCTTGAATAGTTTTCAATACCTTTGCAGTACCCAATAGTATTTATCATTTCGATATCGTAGTTAGTTCTTTCTCTTAAGCGATGAGCTTCCAAATGCTTTCCTTGAGCCGTAAAAACCTTAAGCCTTTCTTCAAGCTCTACTTTTATAGTTTCAATAGCTTTTTTTGTTGACTTTTCTGAAGCAACATAATGTTTTGCCGGATATAAGGCAAAACTGTCAAAATTGTCAACGGTTTTTCCAGTAATTGGATGAATCGCTTCCAGCTTAGTTAGTAAATCCTCTTTAAAGCTTAGCCGCAGCCCTCTGTTTTCGTACGCGGGCAGTATTTCAATATTTTCACCGCGAACTCTGTACGTTCCTCTTGTAAAATCTATATCGTTTCTTTCATATTGAAGTCTGGCAAATTCGCTTAATAATTCTGATCTTACCCATTTTTGTCCTTTTTCAAGCAGCAAACGGGCATTTTGATATTCATGTGGAGATCCAATGTTATAAATAGCGGAAACGGAAGCTACCACTATTACGTCATTCCTTGTAGCAAGTGCGGTTGTTGTCGCCAGTCTCAATTTGTCAATCTCCTCATTTACTTCGGTCTCCTTTTCAATATAAGTATCTGTTGCAGGCATGTAAGCCTCTGGTTGATAGTAGTCATAATATGAAACGAAATAGCAAACGGCATTTTTTGGAAAAAATTCTCTAAATTCCTGGTACAACTGGGCTGCCAGAGTCTTGTTGTGCGAGATTACCAAAGTCGGTTTGCCGGTATTGTCAATTACGTTGGCAACCGTAAATGTCTTTCCCGATCCTGTTACACCTAGAAGAGTCTGATGTTTGAACCCATTATTAACACCAGTTGTCAGTTTTTCAATCGCCTGAGGTTGATCCCCGGCTGGCCTATATGAAGACGTCAGTTTAAATTCCATGTCAAAGCTTAATTATATGATTTTGTAAATATTGATTCCAGTGATAAAATGTTCAGTCATACAGCAAATTAAATGAGCGAACGAGAAATGCCCGGAATTATTGGTATCGGGAAAAGTGTAGGCCGGAAATTAGTAACTAACCACGACATTGCAGAGGCTGTTGC
Source organism: Candidatus Curtissbacteria bacterium RIFCSPHIGHO2_12_FULL_41_17 (assembly GCA_001774945.1). Lineage (GTDB taxonomy): Bacteria > Patescibacteriota > Microgenomatia > Curtissbacterales > GWA2-41-24 > 2-12-FULL-41-17. Next base: position 29,580 of record MFBL01000008.1, on the reverse strand, counting down.
CCAGTACAGAAACGAATCGCGCGGCAGAAACCCTGATCTGTTACCAAGATTAAGAAATTCTGTTCTTAAAATGCTTGGCCCTATCGGTACAGATACGAGATATTGGGCAGACGAGGAACAATGCACCTCTGATCTTGCTACTGAAGCTAGTTTAGAAGCCCTGAGGATGGCCGAGAAATCACCCAGGGAAATAACATCCATTACTCTAGCAACAATGTCGCAAGATTACCTTGGTGTTCCGGTCGCACCTGTTGTTCAATACAGACTTGAAACTAAAAACGGAATTCCGGCGAAAGATATTCAGGCTGCCTGCGCCGGAACCCTATATGCTCTTCACGACGTATTTAAAGATTTAACAAGTCAATTTGGAAGCGGCGGCCCCCAGCTTGCAATAGGTGCTGAAGTTTTAAGCAAACACATACATCCCTCACATCCAGACACTTATGGACTATTTGGCGATGCGGCAGGAGCCTTGGTAATTGATATGGTCGAAGACAGGCAGGGAGATGCCTCCAAAGTTCAATTTCATTTAGGTGCAGATGGGCAGTTTCAAACTGATTTATTAATCCCGGGGGGTGGTACTAAACATCCAACTTCCATGCAAACTGTCGAAGATGGCATGCATTGCTTACAAATGAACGGACCAATTATCGAAGCACAAGCAATTAGAAGAATGGCTGAGTCGACTGAAGCAGTACTGAAAAAAGCTAATTTAAAGCCTGGGGAAATTTCGTTATTTATTCCTCATCAGGCAAATAAGGAAATTATAATTAAAACTGCAAAACTTCTAAATTTTCCTATTGAGCGGGTCTATATAAATATAAACAGATATGGAAATACTTCGGCCGCAACTATCCCCCTTGCTATGCATGATGCTTACTATGAGGGTAGATTAAACCCTGATGAAATGATCGTCGTCGCGAGCTTAGGTGCCGGGCTTGTCTTTGGGGCAGCTACACTTTCTACAACCGGATTGCCTAAGCGATCTACGGTAAGTAAATTGAGATTCAGGCTTGGATCCGCTTTTCCTTCCAGATAAATACTGGCAGACTCCACGGAGTTATAGTGCAATAATGAATATATTGACAACACCGGGGTTTTAGGCTTTGCGCAAAACCGGATGGCAGATCGGGTTGCTTATTGACATCTTCGGGTTTTCTTTGGTAGTATTAGGATATGGCAACTGTTCTTTATCGCAGACAAAAACAAATTTTGGATTTTATAAGAAATTATATTGAAAAATATGGCAATGCGCCTACTTTAGTTGAAATCGCCAAAAAACTTAAAGTCAAATCTTTAGCTACTGTTCACGAGCACCTGCAGACACTGGAAAAAAAGGGTTTGATAAAAAGATCTTCTGGCATAGCTAGGGGGATCGAAATCCTTGATGCGCAAATCGGCAAAATTGTAAAGGGTCTAGAAGTTCCCCTTTTGGGATATATAGCCGCCGGCTCGCCAATAGAGCCCTACACTGATCCTGACGTGACCTTTCCGGTCACTTCCAATATGATTTCGGCAAACAAAAAATCTTATGTTTTGCAGGTCAGAGGCGACTCAATGATCGAAGACGGTATTTTGGATGGAGATTTTGTAATTGTTGAGGAAGCAAATCAGGCAAGAGACGGCGATATTGTGGTGGCAATGATTGAAAATGGCGTGGTCACACTAAAGCGTTATTTTAAAGAAAAGGACAGAATTCGCCTAGAGCCGGCAAATTCGTCAATGCAGCCTATATTTGCAAAAAATGTCGTAATACAGGGAAAGTGTGTGGGCGTAATCAGAAAATACCTTAACTAACTCTTAAGAGATACCACTGCAAAGGATACCGCAGCAAGTGTCATTATAATTAAGGTTAATATTCCCAAAATATTAGTAACAGGTGTGTTGGTATTAACTCCCATAATTTTTCGGCTGTTAGCAATAAAAAGAATTGCAAGTATTAAAATTGGGGATATTAAGCCGTATAGTACTGCTGTGTAAAATAAGGCCTTAAACGGGTTTATATTTAAAAGCGTCATCAAAAACCCCACACAGGTAGATGCGATAATTATTAAATAAAATGGCCGTGCCTGCCTGAATGATTTACTTAAGCCTTCTTTCCAGCCAAATATTTCCGAGACTGCGTAAGCTGCTGACCCAGCCAAAACAGGTACAGCAAGCATTCCAGTACCAACGATTCCTAGTGTAAAAAGTAAAGAAGCGGCATTCCCCGCAATAGGCGCAAGAGCGCTGGCAGCCTGATCCGCTGTCGTTATCTGATTAATGCCAAAACGGTAAAGTGTAGAGGCAGTCGTGGCAATAATGGCAAACATTACCAAATTGGAGAAAAGCATGCCTAAGTTAACGTCTTCTTGCGCTTGCTTTAATTCATGTTTGGTAACAATTATTTTATGATGTGTTCTCTTTTCTTTTTCCTTGACTTCTTCAACTTCCTCTGATGTTTGCCAAAAAAATAAATACGGCGAAATAGTGGTTCCCAAAATCGCCACAATTAGAGTGATAGTTTCCTTGTTGAAATCAATATTTGGAACAAAAGTGCTGTATAGGATTTGGAGCCAATCCTGTTTAGTTACCAGTGCCGATGCAATATACGCAAATAGCGCAAAAGTAAACCATTTGAGATTCGTTGCAATAAATTTATATGGAAAAGCAACCATCAAAATTATAATTAAAATCGTAAATACTATAGAAATAATTGCACTATTTACCGGAATTAAAAGTCTGACCGCTGCAGCCATACCGGCCAGGTCTGCTCCGATATTGATTGTATTTGCAGCAATTATTAACATGGCAAATGCATACAATATTAATTTTGGCCTGACGTGCGTTTTGATGTTTCCTGCTAGTCCCCGTTGTGTCACCAGACCTATACGGGCACACATTTCCTGAATAGCAGCCATTAAAGGGAATGTTAAAAAAGGTGTCCAAAGAAGGCTATAGCCGGCTGATGCTCCTGCAATCGAGTACGTTGCGATTCCGGAAGGGTCATCATCAGAAGCGCCGGTGATAATTCCGGGCCCGAGTTTTGAAAGGAGCTTTTTAAATTTTATTCTCACCTTTACATCTTTATACAAGACCTATCAAATGTTTACAATTGACCCCGCACAGAACTTACCTTCTCGCGAGGTTTACATCCTCGACTCGGAGAGGCGTTTGTGCGAGACAAGCATTTGACATTTGAAATTTGAAATTTGACAATTCAGATGCCATGGGTACCTTATACATCGTATCAACACCAATCGGTAATTTAAAAGATATCACTCTTAGGTCTCTTGAAACCTTAAAATCCGTGGATTACATTCTGGCAGAAGATACTAGGGTTACTGGCAAACTTTTAAAAAATTACGAGATCGATGCGAAAATGGTTTCTTTCAACGACTTTAATGAGGAGAGCCGGATTGGCCAAGTTATCATAGATCTGACGGTGGGAAAAAGCATTGCTTTAGTTTCCGATGCGGGCACGCCGCTTGTTTCTGACCCCGGATTTAAACTCGTGCGCGAAGCGATCAAAGCGCAAATTAGAGTCGAGTCCATTCCCGGCTCAAGTGCGGTTATTGCCGCCTTGACCATATCGGGATTGCCTCCCGATAAGTTTCTATTTTTGGGTTATTTGCCGAAAAAAGAAATAAAGCGCCGCAAACTTCTTACGTCTTTATTTACCATACTACAGAGTATGGAAGTTAATAAACTGAGACCCAACGTTATTCTTTACGAATCACCTCATAGAATTTTGCGTACAATGAAAGATATTAAGGATATATTTGGAAACATCCACATAGTAATTGCCAAAGAGCTGACTAAACTGCATGAAGAAGTTATAAGGGGCAGTATCATGAAAGTTATCATCTTATTAGAAAATAAACCAGTTAGGGGAGAATTAACAATTCTGTTTTAGTAGTCTTAAAGAAGGCTCGAGCCAGTCATTTGAGAAGGTTTAGGGATTTTCAAAATTGCTAAAACACTGGGGGCAACATCGGCTAAAAGCCCTTGAGGTAATTGTACATTTAACCCCTTTAACTCATTTATTACAAAAACGCACGGTGCGGGATTAAGATTATGCTCCGTATCCACTTGACCAGTTCTAAGATTAATTAATTCCTCGGCATTACCATGATCTGCTGTGATTATCATTCCGCCACCGACTGAAAGAACATTCTTAGCAACAATTCCAAGATAATAATCAACCGTATTTACAGCTTGAATTGTTGCCGCAAGATTACCCGTATGGGCAACCATATCGGCATTTGCAAAATTGACGACAATAAAATCATAAACTCGGGAGTTAATTTTACTAATAAGTCTTTTGGTAATTTCTGCGGCCGACATTTGAGGCATTTCGTCATAAGATGCGACTTTTGGAGAATCAACTAAAATTCTATCTTCTCCGGAAAAAGGTGACTCTCTGCCGCCGTTAAAAAAGTAGGTAACGTGAGCGTATTTCTCCGTTTCCGCAATGTGCAGCTGTCTATTGTTTCTTTCTGCGAGCACTCGAGCCAGCGGCATCTTTACAGCTTCTCGTTCAAAGGCAACCGCGCTTACCGGTAAATTTTTCTCATAACTGGTCATTGTCACAAAAGATAAATTCTCTGGCGGTTTTTCTCTTTTTGTGATTTTGATATTTTCGCCGCTTGCTGTTTTTTGGGAAGTCAGGTCTTTAAGAACAAAAGCTTTTACCAATTGCCTTGCCCTATCCGGACGATAATTAAAAAAAATGATTGCATCGTTCGCAGAAACTGCTCCAAGCGGCGTACCTGACGAATCTACAATTACGGTTGGTTCTAGATATTCATCTGTTTTGCCCTCTATATATGATTTTTCAATAGATGAGACTGCGCTCGTATCATGTCTTTGGGAATAGCCAAGAAGAGCATGGTACGCTTTTAAAGTTCTATCCCAGCGGTTATCCCGATCCATAGCAAAATAGCGACCGCTAATAGTTGATATTTGTCCCAAATCATCTCGTTCTAGCTTTTCTGCAAGCGTGGACATGTAAATTTTTGCTGAAGTCGGCGGACTATCTCTGCCGTCTGTAAAGACATGGATTTTTACGCGTGATGAAGGTATGCTTTCCTTTTTCAATAACCCTAAAAGGGCATAAAGATGTTCTACTTCACTGTGAACAGATCCAAATCCAACCAAACCTAACAAGTGGATATTGGAGCCGAAAGATCGAACGTGGTTAACCGCCTTTAAAAATGCTTCATTTTCGTAAAAACTGCCATCGGCGATAGACATATTTATTCTTAGTAACTCCTGAAATACTATACGTCCAGTTCCCAAGTTGAGGTGGCCGACTTCACTATTGCCTACCTGCCCTTCAGGAAGCCCCACTGACTGGCCAGCGGTTGATAAAAACGTATGGGGAAAAGAAAACCAGAGCTCGTTAAAATTTGTGCTGATTGCTCGTGTTATTGCGTTGCCGGGACTATCTTGAGCAATACCCCATCCGTCTAAAATACAAAGAATTAAAGGTTTTGGCTTTCTTGCGACTTTTGGCATTTAAGACAAATCATGTTCAATTTCCAAAAGGCGATTGTATTTGGCAACTCTTTCACCTCTTGCTGGAGCTCCGAATTTAACATAGTCTGCTCCAACACCTACAGCAAAATCGGTAATAAAATCGTCATTTGTCTCTCCCGATCTATGAGAAACAATTAATTTAAAATTTGCGGATCTTGCGGTTTTTATGACGTCGAGCGTTTCAGAAATTGTTCCCGCCTGATTAGGTTTTATAATAGTTGCATTGCAGGCCTTTTCGGAAATTGCTTTGTTAAGCCTTGTTAAACTGGTACATATTAAATCATCACCGACTACAAGAGTTTCTCCTCCTAATTTTTCGGTTAAATCTCTCCAGTTATCCCATTCATCTTCCGAAAGCGGGTCTTCAATTGAAAGAAGGTGATATTGTTCGTTTAGTGAGATGTAAAAGTCGACAAAATCTGCAGAAGTCATTGCAACCGGCCTATCCTTTATCTTATATGAACTGCCTTTCTTCAGGTGCGTCGCGGCCGCGTCAAGACTAAAGAAAACATCAAGTCCGATATTGTAATGAGCGTTTAATGCTGCTTCTTCCAGAAGTTTAAATGCATCTAAATTTGAATATAAAGTAGGGGCATAACCACCCTCATCTCCGACAAGGAATGTGCTACTGTGCGATATTAATACATTTTTGAGTGAATAATATAACTCAACTCCCATTTTCAGATTAGTCGAGTACGAATTGGACTTTGGAGGTACTACCATAAATTCCTGAAAATCCAGATTTCCACCGCCATGCATTCCTCCGTTTAAAATATTGAACATCGGGGTGGGAATAGTAAATTCTTTAATGCTTGCTTGGATAAGTCCGGCAATATATTGATATAAAGACATTTTCTGGGAAACCGCGCTTGCTTTGGCAACTGCTCCGGAAAGTGAAAGTATAGTATTTGCCCCAAGATTGGATTTGTTATCACTCCCATCCAGAGTAATTAGAGTTGAATCAATTAACTTCTGATTATATGCGTTTAGACCAATTAGTTTCGGTGCAATGACTTCAACGATTTTTTGAAGATTTTTAAGCATCCCCCTGCCGGCATAGCGCTTGGCGTCTTCATCTCGCAGCTCCACAGCTTCGTGCTTGCCGACTGAAGAACCGGAAGGAACAGAAAAAACTCCGACTGAAGAATCATCCAGTTGAACAATCGTTTCAATTGTTGGATAACCACGGCTATCAAGGATTTCGCGGGCGACAATTTTTTTTATTTTTGCCATTTATTATTAACTATTTTTTTCTCCGCTTCATAAATTAGCTGACGGGTTGTGTCTATTGCATCAGGATTAACTGAAATCGATGTGATGCCCCATGAAACTAATTTTTGAGTTAAATCTGGATATATTGAAGGTCCTTGTCCGCAAATGGAGCAAGATATGTGATTTTTGCCGGCTGTTTTAATCGTTTTTTCCAAAGCCCACAACACTGCGGGGTCAAGCTCGCTGAACTCCTGAGCAACTTCCTGGTTATCCCGATCGGTTCCCAGAAGAAGCATCGTTAAATCGTTGGACCCTATCGATATTCCGTCAATCCCCGCGTTAATAAAGTCCTCGAGTAAAATAACATTCGACGGAATTTCTACCATCATCCAGAATTTAAATGCTTTATCTTTAAACAAGCCTACCTGATCAACAACTTCTCTGACTATTCTAAGTTCATTGACGTTTCGGACATACGGTATCATTAAATGAATGTTTGGATATTTAATCCTGGCTGATTTAATAGCAGCAAGTTCCAATTTAAAAACATCAGGATCTTTTATATAACGAAATGCACCTCGATAGCCCAGCATAGGATTTGATTCTAATGGTTCGAATTTGTCTCCGCCTTTTAAATTTCTGTACTCATTGGATTTTAAATCACTTGCTCTGTAAATTACCGGCCGTCTGCCAAAAGCTTTGCCAAAAATACAAAGGTTGTGTGTAAGTCTTTCGATAAAATCATCCTGACGCTTTTCGAAAATAAATTGTTTTGGGTGAGTTCCAATTTCAGCCAGCATAAATTCTGCGCGCAATAGTCCAACACCATCGATATTTTTTGAGGCTGTCTCTGCAGCAAGTTCGGGTTCTGCTAAATTTACATATAATTTAGTTGCAGTCTTGAGATACTCCCTTTTATTAATTGCTGCGGCCCGCTCAAGTTTCTTATGGGTAGATAATATCTGTCCTTTAAAAATCAATCCTTTTGAGCCATCAACTGTAACAAGCATGCCATTTTGAAGTTTTTTGGTCGCATTGCCGGTACCAACAACACAGGCAATTCCCAATTCTCTTGAAACAATTGCCGCGTGGGAGGTTCGACCGCCTCGATCAGTTATTATGGCAACTGCCCTTCTCATTGCAGTCACATAATCGGGATTTGTCATTGGTGTTACCAAGACATCCCCTTTTTGTACTTTAAATAATTCTTTGGGAGTTTTAACTATAACCACTTTGCCCCAAGCGATAACCGGCGAAGCCGGCGCACCCGATAGAATAGGTTTTAAATTTGCTTCCTTAAAATCGGCAGTACTTTCTACCGGAGCTTTTTTTAAAGCGGTAACAGGCCTAGTCTGAACAATATATATCTTGCCATTTTGAAAGGCCCATTCAATGTCTTGCGGGAAATAATAGTGATCCTCTATTTTTGCGCCAAGTTTGGCAAGCTTTATGATTACTTCATCAGCAATTTTTTGACTTTCTCTGTATGGTTTGGCGATTTTAATGAGTTTATTGCCATTTTTTGCCCTGACTAATTGTTCGTTTTGTAGTGAAATATTTCTGATTAAAATTGTGAACTTTTTTTTATCTACTTCATAATGATCCGGTGTTATTTGGCCGCTAACTATCATTTCCCCAAGACCGAAAACTGCTTCAATTACGATCTTTCCCTTATCTTGGGTTACCGGATCAATGGTGAACATAACTCCGGAAACCTCGGACTGAACCATTTGTTGAACGGGGATAGCAATTCCAACTTTAAAATGGTCAAAATTTTGTTGGCTTCTGTAAAAAATCGCCCTTGCTTCAAATAACGAAGCCCAGGCATCTAATATCGCTTTGATTAAATTTTTTTCTCCCCTTATATTTAAAAATGTAGACTGCTGTCCAGCAAAAGATGCCCCAGGTAAATCTTCGGCAGTGGCAGAAGATCTGACAGCAACATCGAAATTGCCCTTTGCTACCAGATCTTGGTAATGTCTGACAATATTTTTGACTAGCTTCTTGCTAAGATGAATTTTTTTAATTTCATTTTTGCAGGCATTTGCTTTTGCCTCAAGTGAAATTGGGTCATTAACGTCAAGCCCATAAAGAATTCCCCTGATTCTGTCAAGCGCACCAGAACTTTTTAAAAAATTAAAATAAACTTGGGAAGTAACTATAAATCCATCAGGAACGGGAATTTTATGTCGATAGAGTTCTCCAAGATTAGCTCCTTTGCCGCCGACAAGATTTAAGTCATTTTTGTCTACGTCTGAAAACAATACTATATCCTGCATAGAAATTCATATTTACCTGCCAATTCTAGCTGTTTGGGCAGGATTGTAATTTAATTGTATCATTTTAACCCCTCAAATATTTTAAAAGCAGAATAGGGATTAATTCTTTTTCTTTAAAAGCAGTTTGACCCGATTTAATTATAAAATCCAATTTAATTATTCCGTTATATAAGGGTATCAGGTTGTTATCAGTAAATTGGTTTGCTTGCTGCCTGACTTTATCCCACTGCCATTTTTCAAGTCTTCTGCCAATTAGAGTTTGGATTATATCTTGCGATAAATTTTTTTTTGCCAGTATCATAAGTAATGTTCTGTTTGCCAGGTGCCACAGAATACCGCCACTTGAAGATTCCTCCATACTAAAAAAGTATTTCAGGGCCCTTGTAGGGTTGGGTGAAAGAGAATCCAGGAAGGAATATAAATATGATCTGGGCTTGAAGTTTTCTATTTGGGCAAATTTTTTAAATGAACTAATTTTTGAAGATGCAAGCTGGGTCTGTTCCCAAAAAATTACCAGAAGATTTGCTGGAATATTTTGAAGATCTTTGGTCTTTACCTTGTTTGCGGATATAAAATTTTCACAGACTAATATTTTTTGTTTTGCAAATATATCGAGATTGCCAACAGCTACATTAAAATCTGCCGTTGTATTTTTATCGGCCAATTTAATTTTGTAATCGTTTTGGTATTTTTCTACTCTTTTAACAAGATAGTTATATGAGGCGAGCGTATCTTCCCCGTGAAGTATATAGATCATGAAATTTTGAATATTTCTGTTTTTGGCTTGACGCTCTTATCTACTTTAAGGCCGAACTCGTCGCCAGATTTGGCAATTTCAATTTCGGCATGCTCGATTTGCATAGACTCAACCTTCTGAGTAAACTCTGATCCGTCTGAGCTTACAAGCTTAATTTTGTCGCCCACTTTAAGGTCAGCGTTTTTCAATTTAACTACGGCAACACCGATTTTGTCATAAAAGTGAGTTACCACTCCAATTTTTTTGTCTTTAATGTTAGTTCACCCCCTTTTTGGAAAAATCTCCATCTTTTAAAATGCTGCTTATCTTTATATTAGCCTCAGTCAATTTACTCTTGCAAAACTTATGCAGTTTAACCCCTTCTTCCAAAAGTTTTAATCCTTCTTCCAAGTCCATGTTGGGGTCTTCTAAGGTTTCGACAATTTCCTCAAGCCGTTTTAGGGCTTTTGTGAAATTAAGGTCTTTCGAATTTTTGCTCATTTTTAATTTTAAAAATAACTTTTGATTTAATTAGTCCGTCTGTTAATTTTACTCCAACCATTTGGCCAACAACAACAGAATCAATATTTCTAATAATTTTACCTTGAGTGTCGAATGTAATGGAATATCCCCGGCCAAGAGTATTTTTAGGTGAAAGAATAGTCAGTGATTTATTTAGCACTATTAGCCCTTTTTGTTGACTGTCAATTGTAACTTTTATTTTTCTTTCAAGACTTTCAAAAAGTTCTTTAACTCTTGCTTGTGCATCAGCGATCAAATACCTTTCATGGCGCCTGAGAGATTCCTTTATGGTAGATAATCTTGCTGGCAGATCCTTAAAACTTAGCTTCACCTGCTCAAGTTTAATGTAAAGGTAATCAAGCCTTTGCAAGTTTCGGGTAAAATAAGTGTCACTTTTGCTATTTAGTTTTAGCTCATATTTTTCAAGTACTTCGAAAATTTTGCCATAAGCACTTGTTACGATGTGGGCAGCATCCGTCGGGGTAGATGCACGTTTATCGGCAACCCATTCTGCAAGCGACTCGTTTGCTTCATGGCCGATCGCAACAATTATGGGTGTTTTCATTTTAAAAATACATCTGGCGACCGTTTCATCATTGAAGGCAGCAAGATCTTCAATGGATCCACCACCTCGCGTAATAATAATTACATCAAAGCCCTTTTTATCTACTTTGGGCAAAAGTCTTAAAAGTTGTGGTGCTGCTTCAGACCCCTGAACCCGAACATCTGCCGTAAAAAATTCAATAATAGGAAATTTATCAGTCGTGTGGGTTTTGAAATCATTCCACGCATCCGAGCCATATGAAGTTACAACACAAATTTTTTTGGGATAGGGAGGTATGGGTTTTTTATATCGAGAATCAAACAACCCCTCTGCTCTTAGCTTTGAAATTAGTTGATCGAGTTGTTTTTGCAAAAGGCCTTCACCGTAAACTTCAAGTTGCGAAATACGAAGTTGATACTGAGCTCTTGGCTCATAAAGACTAAGGTGTCCAAAAGCAAGAACTTTTTGGCCAACAAACGGTTCTGGTAATTGATTTAGAACTTGGGCATCTGCAATAGCCGGAAGAATTGCGTTTTCGTCTTTTAAGGTTAAGTAGAAAAAATTGTAAGAAGAATTTTGTCGTGCGCTTGTAATTTCCCCCTCAACCCAGAAAGCCATTTCCTCCAAAGTCATTTTTGCAAAATAATTAACTTCTAATACCGTATAAACCTTTTTCCCTTCAACGACTTTCATTCAATTTTGTTTCAGTATATCATCTCAGCCTTAATTTGGGGGGTTGACAGACTTTTATTTTAGTTGTATAAATATCGATGCTTATCGCAAGATAGGCAACTTGAAAGGGCTTCTCGCAAGAGAGGCCTTTTCTTTAGTCTTCAAAAAAAGTTTAGGGTATTGGCCATTTGTGCAAGAATATCTTCATACAATTTTGTATTCTCTTTTTGGTCAGTTTGGTGATAAGAAAGTATAACGGGGTTACTGCTGTTGAAAATTAAATAGGACGAAATCACCAGCCCTTTTTGCATTGAGCCATTACCGGTAGTTTCTGCTTTTACCAATACCGCTGACTTATCATTTATTTGCATATTTTGGCTAGACAGCACATTTTGAAAATCATTGGGGTTTTGATGAAACTTGACAGTTTCAAGCCACTTCGCGCTGGGAATTACTTCTATTTGTATAGGGACAAATGGCAAGTCCAAGTTTTGCGGAATTACGAAAGAATACGGCGCAAAATAAGTACATTTTTGGCCTTCAGAGTTGTAGGTAGTAAACCAATCTTTAGGGTAAGATACTTCAAATGAGTAAAAAGTATTTGAACAAAGCTTGACATACGACGAGATAACATTTGACGATTGATTGTCACTGTAGGGTAAATTAGTTTGAATGGGCTGGACAATTTTATTTTGTATTTTTGCTTTTTTAAAATAATTTAGGCTGAATCTTTGCGAAATACGCCCACCAATAAACAACCCAAAACTATAGAGAATAAAAGAAACTATTATTAAACTTACAGCAAGCTGATTTTTAAATGTTTTAAGAGTCACAAATCCTGCCTAAATTTTTCTGGCTTCACTTAAGCATATGAATTTATCCGTTTCCCTGTCAACCAAAACGGACATGTAATATTTTTTACTATTGGGAATTATCCTACTGGCTGTCTTTTGGCTCTTCCGGCACTGTGCCCGTCTGACTCTCTCCTTGCGGCTGATCTTCCGCTACTGGAGGTAGCGGAGCTGCCTCCGGGGCATCCCCTTCAGGAGAAGGCTCTGGTTGTTGTGGTGGTGTTTGAGCCTGATCACTTGGTTGGTCCTGTCCAACATTTACTCCTTGACCAGAATCGGCAGAATCATTTTGATTTTGGTCATCGGTGTTTTGATCGTTTGGATCCATATTTATCCTCCTTTGTATTAATTTTAACAAAGTTAATGTGTAGTTTGTAAACCCTCCAAAAAAGAAGGAGTCTTAAATCATAAAAATCTTTTTATAAAATTTGGAATTTTGTCAAACTTGGGTTGGGGTTGGTTCGTTAAATGATCGTTAAGAGCTGTTCTTAAAGAGTTTTGAGGAAGACTAACGGGAGAAAAATCCTGCAGATTCTTTTTAAGGTCGAATATTTTAAGTTTTTCTTCTGTTAACTTGTCTGCATATTTTTCATTTTCTCTTTGGGCTCCTATCAATATTTGGTAGGCTTTTTCCAGTTGAGTAGCCGCATCCTTGTCGACTGTATCATTTTGCTTTAGGGTACTTATGATATTGTCTGAAACTTTAACTACCACCTCAAAATAGGCTATTTGGGCATCATAAAAGGGTTTGAATTTGGCAGCTGGCGATGTTTTGGAAAGATTGGTAAAGGACACGTTGGCAAGGGATTTATTTTTTTCATAATAATTAATAATCTCATCTTTATTGCCATTAGTCCAAAGTTTTTGATTGGTGAGCACCGGCAAATAAAAATCGGGTCCTAAAGCCATTAGCATGTCTTTTAAAAATTTTTGGTCATCTGCAAGGCTACTTAAAAGAGTGCCAGTCTGCGCATAAAAATTTAATAAATCATTGTGAAGCCCTGTGTATTTTTGCGGAGTTTTTTGTTCTTGCAGATGGCCTTTTTGATAATCAATGTCAGATTTTACCTTCTCAAGACTTGACATTATCTTTTGTACATCGTCAAGCGAAACAAAATAACCTGAAGCCGAAGGCGATGATTCCTTGGACGTATCAATAATTTGAGCTTTTGCGCCTGCAACCTGATATGAAGAAAGTATTTCACCGAGTGACTGCTCAATAGCATTAAAGCCGCCGTTGGCAAGCTCAAGATATTGACCTTGTGTTCTTATAGGTGCTTCCTTTTGGTATAGGTAGTAAAGCGATGATGAAAAAATACCTATTAATATAAAAAATGCTGCGACAATAATAAGTATGAATTTTTGTACCGGTGAAGCTTTTGAGCTTTTTTCCAGTATATTAAGATAATACTTGTAGGATCTGGCAAACATTGACTTTCCATTTGATTGTAAGTTATCTACCAAGTCTTTGCCAGACCAGTGAACGAGAAACTAAAAATCCTGTCAAGAAACCGCCCGCGTGTGCAAGGTAAGCGACACCACCTACAGACGCTGTTGCTACAATAATTGAAGCCACACCATTAAATGCTTGAATTACGAACCAGTAGATAAGCATAAAATATGCCGGAAGTGCGATAAAAAACGGCAGACCGAAAATTGGAATAATCGTATCAACCTTATTTTTGGGAAAAAGTTTCAGGTAGGCTCCGAGAACGCCCGCAATTGCACCAGAGGCACCAATCATTGGCAGAGTAGAATTCGCGATAAATAGATACTGAATAAAACTGGCGGCTACACCGCAAAAAATAAAAAAGATTAAATATTTAATATGGCCAATCGCCGCCTCAACATTATCCCCAAATATCCATAAAAACCACATATTGGAAAGAATGTGTAAAAATCCCGCATGCAAAAACATTGAAGTAACAAAAGGTTTAAGTGTTTGAATATTAAAAAAATTTACATTTTGTGGGATTAAACTGTATTGGGCAATGAATACTTCAATATTGGGCGAAAACAGCTCCAGAATAAAAACATAAATATTGAAACCTATAAGTATTAGGTTAACAATTGGGAATTTGCCGGAATTTCTGGTGTCTCGTATTGGAAACATATGCTAGGTTGTTAGGTTAGCAGGTTGAGATCATATTTGGCAAATAGGCGTTGACATTCGGGTTTTATTCGGATAAAATCAGGTTGCAATGAGTTATGAAACGCAAGTTAACGAACCAATAAAAGTATGGGCATTTTTCGATAATGGTATTTTTCCCCTTGCTATCTCTTGGCGAAGACGCTTAATAAAACTAGAGAAAGTTATTTTCTCAAGTAGCAAACAAGTTGGTCAGCTAAAATTAGTAAGCTTAGTCTGTGCAAGCGAAGGTGCCAATTTTGAATTGGAATATAACAGCAATAATTACTCGTGGAAATTAAAAAAAGTACTACCTGCGTAAACAAACGATTTGCGATAGACGATGAACGATCAGCGCGTTATCCTTCATGTCGATTTAAACAGTTTTTTTGCAACGGCTGAGCAGCAGGCTAATCCTGCTCTTCGCAATAAGTGTGTGGGGATTATTAAAGCAGTCAGCAGAAGTTGTTTAATTGCAACATCAATTGAGGCCAAGAAGCTGGGGATTAAAACCGGAATGGCTGTTGCCGAAGCTAAAAAACTTTCTCCTGGCATAATTTTAGTACCGGCAGATTTTGAAAAATACGAAGATATAACCTACCGTTTTATAAAAATCTGCAAAACCTACTCCCCAATGTGCGAAGTGTTTTCGCTAGATGAGTGTTTTATTGATGTAACAGAAACCGAAAAATTTTTTGGCGGAGCCGTGAACATTGCACTGGCCATTAAGGACCGTTTACGGAATGAAATTGGTGATTATATGAGTTGTTCTGTGGGTATTTCCGAAAATAAGCTTTTGGCTAAACTGGCCTCGTCAAAAATTAAAGCCGATGGACTTTTTGTAATAGATAGGGCAATAGCCCTTGATATCTTAAACGATACCAATCTTATGGATGTCTGTGGCCTTGGCTGGGGTTTATACAATCATTTAATGGCGCAAGGTCTTTCTTCTTTTGCCAAAATAAGGGCAAAAAGCCCTGAGTTCTTAAGGCGCGAATTTGGGCCCTTTTGGTCGATGCATCTTTATAATATAAGTCGTGGAATTGATAACTCACCGGTATTTTCTTATTTTGAAATAGCCGATGCCAAAAGTGTTAGTAGAACTTACACAACTCACCGCAATTTGTACAGAAAGGATGAAATCAAAAGACTTATTAGAAATCTTTGTGAAGAAGCAAGCGCCAAAGCGCGGCGAATGGGTATGGCTGGCAGATATATCGGATTTGGTCTTCGCGGCGGGCCTGCCCGCCATCGCTATGCTCAGGCGTTTGCAGGCGGGGGAGATTCATTCTATGGGCACAGGACCCTAAAAACCTATATCTGCGACGGGAAAACACTTTTTGATATTTGCTGCAATATAATCAAGGATTGGTTTGGAGAATATGTACGTTTTTGCGGTGTAACTTTAGGAATGCTCACTAAAACCAACTATTTACCCACTCCCCTTTTCCCTGCTGACCGACGCCGGCAAGAATTAACATCAACAATTGATCTTATCAATCAGCGCTTCGGTGACTATACAATCTTCCCCTGCCAACTTTTAGGTATGGAGATAATCAGGCCAGAGGTTACAGGCTATTTCGGGGATAAAAAGTATCAGCTAGAATATAAGCAAGATTAATACTTCTTGCGATGACTAAAGAAATTTCGATTAGGAAATTTCTTGCGCAACCAATAAATTGGCGGGCTAAAAAGTTACAGACTCAAATTCTCTCTACCTTTCAAGGAGACTCCTTAGAAGGGTAACTATATCATTTAGGGGTTGACATTGACTGTACACTTGGTAAAGTTGAATTGTGAGGGGGAAAGCTGCCATTTCCTTGAAAAGAACGCAATCAAGAAAGGCTGCGCTCTTTTTTTAGACCCGTAGCAGTGATTTTTATCAGTAAAAGTGATATAATTAGGCCTATAATAATATTATGGCCAGCCCTGAAGTTATAGAGCGGATTAGACAACAAGCGGTTAAACAGCTTCCTGGTCTAGTTACGGAAGAAGGCTACCCAGCAAGCGCTGAAGGCAGATTTCGCAATGCCATCTTTACCCGCGACTACTGCACTTTTGGGCTTTTAGCTCTTGAGAAACCTCAAAATGGCGAGTTGCCAATAATTTTGGAAGGAATCAAAACCAGTCTTGAAACTTCAGCTCGACACCAGGGTATGAAATATGACCCCACAACTTGCGAGACCCCCTGTGAAATGCCTCATGAGATGCATGGTGAAACATCTAATCAGGAAAGGCTAGCAGAAATAAAAAGAAATGGCGGTCCTGTCATTGAGATTAATGGCCATCTCGAAATGATTACCTACTGGGCCCGCGACGTTAACGGATTGTGGAATTCTCTATTTTCAAGGTATGTGCTTCTAACAGGAGATTGGACCTTTAGAGACAAACTTTGGT
Organism: Candidatus Curtissbacteria bacterium RIFCSPHIGHO2_12_FULL_41_17; assembly: GCA_001774945.1. Classification (GTDB taxonomy): domain Bacteria; phylum Patescibacteriota; class Microgenomatia; order Curtissbacterales; family GWA2-41-24; genus 2-12-FULL-41-17. Next base: position 12,719 of record MFBL01000008.1, on the reverse strand, counting down.
CGAATTTAGAAGCTTCTGTCAGATGGTTAGCCGAAGAGGGCGATATCGATGGCGATCTTTTAATCGAGGGTCCTCATAATCAGTGGTGGAAAGATTCAGAAACTTCACTTGTCGACGAGCAGGGAAGAATGCCGCTTGACCCTGTAGCTACTCTTGATGTTAATTCCTTTGCTTATCTTTCAGATATTTTGAGCGCCGATCTTTATGAGTCAAAAGGCAATTTGCGCATGGCTCAAATGCTTCGAGAAAGAGCTCTGGAAAGAAGGAGACTCATCAACAAATTATTCTGGATAGAAGATTTTGGATTATATGCGCCAGCAATTGATGCCGCCAAAAAGCCAATTAGCATCCAAACTAGTGATTCGGTCTTTCCGCTTTGGGTAGGAATTCCTGATAGCCAAAGGGCCGAAAGAGTAGTCGCGAGATTAGTGCAGCCGGATCTTTTAACCATGTGGGGTTTAAGAACTAGAAGTCGCCACTCGACTAAGTATGATCCTGGCGAATATCAAAACGGCAATGTTTGGTTTCAGCTTGCGGCAATTGCGGCAGCTGGCTGTGAGAGATACGGTTTGACCCAAGAGGCCGTCGTTTTTGATGACTGTGTCTATCGAACTTCAAGTGAACTGGGATTCCCAGAATTAAGCGAGGTCGATGACCAGAATAATGTCTTTCCTTACCGAGAAAACGGGGTTCCCGTAGCTTGTAATCCCCAGACCTGGGTTATAGGTGGGGTGCTTAATCGGACAGCTTCTCGATAGACGTTAATTAGTAAAAACCTGTGTGAACCCTTCGACAAGTTTACAGTGAGTTAATCGAAGTGCTCAGGGTTTGCTAATGTAAGCATGATCCCTCGATTGCACTCGGGATCTTCACAAATTAATTTGTAAAGACCTGCGTAAACATTTTGCCGTAGATTCCTCCGTCGATGGCGCCAATGCCGAGCTTTTTGAAAGCAGGATCCAGAATGTTGCGTCTATGACCCTCGCTGTTGATAAGCCCGGTATTGGCTCTGTCAACATTTGGGGCCAGCGCTAAATTTTCGCCGGCGAATGAATAATCAATCCCCGCTTCCTCTAATCTGTCCCCTACATCCCTCCCTTCGGGTGAATAATGAGAAAAGTAGCCTCTTTCAAACATGTCCTTAGAGTGAGCGCGTCCGACGTTAGCCAGTCCTTCGTTCCAAACTAAAGGGGCAATTCCCCTGTTTACCCTTTCTTTATTAACAAACTCAAGCATCGCTTTTTCGCTTTGATAATCGACTGTTAACTCTTTCTGGGTAAATTCAAGAGGAATCGAACCTTTTTCATCCGGTCTGATTGTTAAGAAAGTCAGGCCCTGTTTGGCAATCGGACCGAAGATACTGTTAAAGGGCCGCTCTAAAACTGTTGCCTTATCGACTAAGAATGATCCGATTTTTGAATCAAAAACATCCTTTTTTATATCCGGCCTTATCGGCAAAGAAACTGCGAATAGAAGCACAAATGACATAAAAAGAAGAGTATTTACGGTTGACGGAATAAACCCAAACAGCCGGTTGACTTTTGATGTTGAAAACCTTGCTATAAATTTTGAAATTAACCCCCCGAAAACCGAGAAAAATAATGTTTCGGTGATTAGCCAAACCAGTAAAAATCCGACAGGATTGGCGGCAATTTTTGGCAAATTGAAGATTTTAATTATAAATTGGGCGGCTTGAGGATAAAAAGTTAAAGCAAGTATCAGAGAAAATAAAAATCCAACAAGATCGGCTATCTGGACAAAAAAACCTCGTCTTTGTCCTTCAAGCGCAAAAATAATCGCAATTAATATTATTATTAAATCTACCCAATTCATAAAAAAAGTGTCGCGTCGAACGCGACTTGCCGAGTCTGACTCGGTGGGGCACAGTCCTTGGAATGGAACAACCTGTGCACCGATATGATGAGAGTTTACCAAACAATTTAACAATTAGAAACTCGATCGAATTTTACTTATCGAGTCTATAATTTGTATAATCGCACTTGTGGAAAGACCAATAGGTGTTGGAACGCTTGTGTGGCAATGAAGATCAATAGAATTAAAATTAACTCAGACTGATGTTTGCAACATGCTAGGCTGGGAGCCTTGGCATTTAAGCGACATTGAGCGAGAGAAAGTAAAGCCAACCAGAAGGGAACTTGGACAGCTTTTTGGAGTACTCCAGCTTGCAGATAAAGATACTGCACAAGGATGCTTTTTAGCAGGCATTCCTCCTACAGAGGCAGAACGTGATGAGTGGACTCAGCAGACAGAAGGATTTTGTGCAGACATTGATAGGCCAGTAATTTTTAGAGATTTCACAGGCATGCTATTAAATGCCAATTCAGGAGCAAGGGCCATTTTCCCCTTCGCCTCAGATATCAGGCGAAAGAGACATCAATGGTTGGAAGTGTTATTCGATAGAACACTTAGAGAAATTCCTGGCTGGGACGAACAATTACAAAACCATCTTACCTATTTTGTAGCAGACACTCCTTTTGATATAAGAGATGATTGGTATAGAGAAGTCCTGATAGAAATGTACAAAAGCCCCGATTTCGCATCATTCTGGACTAATGCACTTAAAGAAGCTGAATTTAACAAACAAGTACTTCATGGGCTGAGAGATGTAACTATGCCCGCTGTAGTTGAAGGCAAAATTCAACTGACTCCGTTTACCAGAATTTCACGGCAGGCTTACGATCCCAGATTTAGAGCGGACTTTTATCTTCCAAAGGCAGCTTAATTCCCTGCTTCAAAAATTATTTAACTCTTTGATTCTCCGCTAATGATTATCAGCTTACCTAAAAACTGCTTCGGGGAAGATTTAGAGAGCAGCGAGTCAAGTTTCTTATCAACTTGATCAAACGGTAAAACTGCTGATACTCCGATGACACCAGTATTTTTGTGCAATGGAGCAAGCGGTTTAAAATCCCTAATGTTCAATGTAATGACAATTCTTCCCTGCTCTGCGGCAAGTTTATGAATTTCTTCATCCGACAAACCGCTTTGTTTAAGATCGGCGGAAATATGTTTGAGATCAAAGCGTCTGTTTGAGATGGGTAAATAGGAACGGATTGGGAATCCTTCATCAAGCAGCAGTTTGTGCTTGTGAAACTTGCGTGGCATAGGGTTTAGATTCCACTTTGTGAGCTAGTTCATTAATTGCGCCTTTAAGTTTTTGAATACCGACATGAGGATATTGCTTACTTACCTCCTTAAGAGTAAATCCTTCCTTAAGTAGGTAGAGTATTTTAACAATAGGTACCCTAGTTTCTGATATTACAGGAGCACCATTCATTATTTTCGGATTAGATGTAATATATGTCTTCATAGTGAAATTATACACTAATTTACCAAACTACTTGGAGTACTATTGAGCCGAGCTTGACTCGGTGGGGGCACAGGGACTC
>MFBL01000008.1:0-9277 GCA_001774945.1 Candidatus Curtissbacteria bacterium RIFCSPHIGHO2_12_FULL_41_17 | reverse complement strand
TTCGGTCTGAGCTCACGGTCGAAGACTTGTCGAAGGGTGGGGGCACAGGGACTCGAACCCTGAACCAATCGCTTAAAAGGCGATTGCTCTGCCAGTTGAGCTATACCCCCGAGCGAAGCGAGGGGGCATATCAGAGGAGCGCCATTGGCATGACCGAAGGGTGCCAAGGCGACCTGCTGATATACCGATCTCGGTAACTTGTAATTATATCTAATTTTCAAAGAAGCAGCAATCGATTCTTCCTCTTTTTCACTTGACGTTTTCATGATTATTCATCTAAACTGGGTTTAAGTTAGGAATCTCAAAAGAATGACGGAAGGAGGTGATAATAATGAGCGTAGAGGATTTATCAACAGCCGTATCTTCAGCCGTTCTAAATGCGCTTGCTACTTTTTTTAATTTTATCCCGGCTCTTGTTGGGGGTTTGATTGTCCTTGTTGTTGGTCTGATCATTGCCGCGATTGTCTACAGGGTAATTGTTGCCGCCTTAAAAACCGCACAAGTTGAAAAGTATCTGGCAAAGTACGGGGTTACTAAAGTAGAAGGAAAAGATATCGAGTGGACGGAAATTTTGGCAGAACTGGCCCGTTGGGCAGTTATCGTAGTATTTTTAATCCCTACTTTTGAAGCCTGGCGACTAAGCTCTGTTAACATTGTTCTCAATAGAGTAATTCTATACATCCCTAATGTGATTGTTGCAGTCGTCTTGGCAATCGTCGGTTTGGTTTTTGCCAAACTAGCTTATCGTGTGGCTTACAGTACCAGCCACTCACTGGGACGCGAAGTCGCACACACTGTGGCTTTGGTAGCCCAATGGTCTCTAACAGTCTTTGTAGGGTTTTTGGTTCTTCACCAGCTTGGTGTTGCCCAGGAACTTTTAAGAATTCTTTTTGGAGGCTTGGTAGCCATGGTTGCAGTAGCCGGCGGCATAGCTTTTGGACTTGGCGGACAAGGTACAGCCAAATCTCTCCTGGAATCTATCTGGGGGAAGTTTAAGAAGTAGATTCTTTCACAAGTTGCATTTTTTGTGGCTCTACGGGGAGTCGAACCCCGCTTTGCGCCTTGAAAGGGCACCGTCCTAACCGATAGACGATAGAGCCTTTACCACTTGCAAATTTTAACACAAAAACTTTACCGTATCACCCTAATTACTTCAATCCTTCCTGATTTCCAAAAATATCCCAAACCACCACACTTCACACCCAATAGAAGACTTTTGACTTTTGGGGACGGTCCTAGAATTGGTTATTACAACAGTCTGAAAATACCATAGATTAATGAAGCTAATTATTTAGGCAAGCAGAACCCATAGTTTGACTCAGATAAGGCTTTCTGATATACTAATATCTGCAGATTAAAGTAATAAGCATAGCTTTTCTTTGAATAAATCTGCTTAACTTCGAAATAATTTTTTGATTAGACAAGATAAAGATTCTCTAAGTACATCTTAAGTATCTTTCTCCCTTTTCACTAATAACATTCTTATTTAAGCGGATTTACTGCTTTAATAGCCAACTTATATTCAAATGTCCAGATCGTTCAGACCAAGAAGAAATTTCCAAAGAAGATATTTTGCTCCCGCAAAAAATAAGCCTAACCAAGATTTACTGTGGGCAATTACCGCAGGCAGGTCTTTAAATGCTCCCGCTGAAGTTTCTGCACAAACAGAATATATTTCGCAACACAAGTTTGAAGATTTCGGACTTTCTGGCCAGATCAAAAAAAATATTTTAAGAAAGAATTACGTTTCTCCAACACCTATTCAGGACAAGGCAATTGGGGTAATTCTTGCAGGTAACGATATTATTGGCATTGCAAATACGGGCACAGGGAAAACTGCGGCTTTTTTAATTCCATTATTAGAAAAAGTATTAAAAAACAGGGGCGAGAAGGTGTTGATTGTCACGCCTACGCGTGAACTTGCCATGCAAATCCACAACGAGCTTTGTGATTTTGCGCAAGCACTTGGAATCTATTCCGCCCTATGTATCGGGGGAACTAGTGTGGGAAGACAAAGAATCGAACTTAGAAAAAATCCTAATTTTGTTATTGGAACGCCCGGAAGAATAAAAGATTTAACTGGCCAGGGGTGCTTAAACCTTTCTCGATTTACCAGCGTTGTTCTTGATGAAGTTGATCGAATGGTGGATATTGGCTTTATTGCCGACATTAAGTATCTAATTTCACTTTTACCTTTAAGGCGACAGTCACTTTTCTTTTCTGCAACTGTCTCGCCAAAAGTTCGTGAAATCATAGAAACGTTTGTCAAAAATCCTATTACCATTTCCGTAAAGGTCAAAGATACTGTCGAAAATATAAAACAAGATATTGTTAAAGTTGCAGAACATGAAAAAAAAGTAGAAATACTTCACGATTTGTTAATTAAGGAAGATTTTCGCAAGGTACTTATTTTTGGGAGAACGAAACGAGGAGTTCAAAAGCTCACTGATGAGTTAACAAGCCGGGGTTTTAAAGCAGGAGCAATTCATGGAAACAAAAGACAGAGCCATAGACAAAAAACTTTAGATCAATTTCGTAAAAATCAGATTAGCATACTTTTGGCAACCGACTTGGCCTCACGAGGTCTTGACATTGAAAATGTAAGTCACGTCATCAACTATGATATGCCTGCTTCTTACAACGATTACATTCATAGAATAGGCAGAACAGGCAGAGCTGACAAAAAGGGTATCGCTCTAACGTTTGTTGGATAACTGGGCTTAAAGAAAGTGAAACATGAAGGCGCTGCGAGAAAATATTTATTTAGATATTGACGGTGTAATTTTAACAAGAGGTGTGTTACCTGCTCAGCACTTGGATAAATTCCTCAAATACATTTTGGGAAACTATTCTGTTTTCTGGCTGACCTCGAGATACCATGGTGAAACAAAGAAGATTATCGGGTATTTATCCCAATTTCTTACCCCTGAAATTATTTCTTTACTTGGACAAATTAAGCCAACAAGTTTCGATTTGGACAAAACAGAAGGCATAGACTTTAACAGAAATTTTTTTTGGCTCGACAATGAACTCTTTGATTCTGAGAAAAATACTCTTAGGATACATAACGTTTATGATTCCTGGATTGAATTAGATCTTATACAAAATCCCAATCAATTACTCTATCTTATAAACAGCAAGCTTAACTTAAGGAAATGAATTTGAGGGTAAAGAGAGCCACGATTTTTGGGTTATAGGGATCTACTGGGTAGTGTTTATTAATTCTGTAAGTTTTCCTTCAGGGATTACACCGGAATATTTTTGTCCGTTAATAAAAAATGTAGGCGTGGAAGAAACACCTACTTTGTTTCCATCGGCATAATCCTGGTTGACTGTGCCGATGGCACTTGCCATGTCATCCTTAAACTTTTGGGTATCTAAGCCAAGATTAGCCGCATAGCTTTCAAAAACTTCTTTTGCCTTGTTGCTTTCCGACCACTCTGACTGCTTTTCGTAAAGAAGGTTATGCATTTCCCAAAATTTACCCTGCAAACCGGCTGCTTCGGCAGCCTGAGAAGCTACTTTGCCGTTTTTATGTGAAGGGAGTGGGTAATGGCGGTAAACAAAATAGACTTTATCGGCATTTTCTGCTGTAACTTTTTTGATGATTGGGTGGGCGGCTTTGCAGGCAGGACACTGGAAATCGGCGAACTCGACTATTTTAACGGAAGCATTTGAATCTCCGATGGCATGTCTGGTATTTGCAGACAGAACTGCTTGATCTGCAACCCCTTCCACCTCGCTTTTCTGGCCGGTGCTTCGGTTCAAAAGAAATACGCCAGCTACGACTAGCAATATCGTCGCTAAACCAATTCCAATAAAAAACTTCGTATTGGTATTCATTTTTTAGGATCGTATTTTACCAAAATGAGCATTATAAGTCCAATTATAATAAAGGCACTCATAGAAAGGAATGGAATGGTTATAAAACCGAGATATAAAACCTGGATAGCGCTACAAGGTTCGAGCGAACTACAGGAAATTGGATTTACCCCTGAAAGCGGAGTCATCTGCAGTAAATATTGATAAAAAGCGACAAGCGCCCCCAAAATTGACAACGGTAAGACGTAGTAAGCGACATTTTTATCTTTTCTAATAATTGCCACTGCTAAAATAATTGCTATAGGAAACATTAAAATCCGCTGATACCAACATAGCACACAAGGCTCCAAATGCTTGATTTCCGAAAAATATAGACTGCCGAGTGTTGCCACCCAAGCCTGAATAAAGGCGATATAAAGCGCGTATTTTTTAATAACCTTAATAAAACTCATATGGATCTTAACGATTTCTGTAATTTTAAAGCTAAAATTACTATATTTGCAAATATTATTAAATTAGGTGATAAAATTGCTTGAAAATTTTCACAAATTTCTTTAGAATGCTTACTGATATTTGGCAGCTGTTCTATAAATAACAATGCAAGAAATAATCAGAACACAAAGCGCTACTCCTTCCGAGAAAACCCCTCATCCGGTAAATTCAGAGGGCTCTACCGCTCACCACTGGACTATTGCAAGTCCCAAAGGAGCAACTTCTATAGGCACTTGCAAGTTATGTGGTGAGGAAAGAGAATTTAACAACAGCGCAAGCATTCATATTTGGGAAACTGACGATCCTAAACCTGGGCAACCTTGGAGAACAGCCAGGCAGAAAAGTGTGGAGAGATCTAATCATTCCGACGGAAATGAGCTAGAATAAAGTAAATAACATGGCTAAAGTTACAATTTACACAACGACTACATGCCCATTTTGCAAAATGGAAAAGGATTACTTAAATTCCAGAAATTTGCAATTTGACGAAATACTTGTCGATCAAAACTCTGAAGAAGCGCAGAAAATGATTGCCCTCTCCGGCCAGATGGGCGTACCATTTACGGTAATTGAAAAAGAAGATGGTCAAAAAGTATTTATCCTTGGATTTGACAGACCGAAGATTGAGGCGGCACTTCGGATAAGTTCATAGTTAATAGTTAATAGTTAATAGATTATTCCTGTACAACTTGCTACCTTTTACGAGATAGCTGATACTAAAGTAATGCTACTGTCCTTTCATGGTGCTTGCCGTGAAGTAACCGGGTCTAACATTCTCCTCGAAACTGATAAAGCGAAAATTCTTCTAGATTGCGGCTTTTTTCAAGGATATAAATTTGCAGAAGAAAGAAATTACTCTCCGTTTGCCTATATACCTAGTACTATTGACGCTGTTGTCTTATGCCACGCTCATTTGGATCACGTCGGGAGATTACCAAAATTAGTTCGGGACGGTTTTAGTGGAAAAATATATTCAACTGCTCCTACTAAAGAATTAACCTATCTGGTTTGCGAGGATAATGAAAAATTAATGAGGGAGGAATCGCAAAGAGATAACCACGCTCCGCTGTATACCAAAAAAGAGATAGAAGAAGTAATGAATTTATTTACCACAATTTCTTATAACGAAAAGCTGGAAATCGTACAAGGGGTTAGTTTAACTTTTGAAAATGCCGGTCACATACTGGGCTCTGCAGTTTGTATAATCGAGGCGGAAAATAAAAAGCTGGTTTATACCAGTGACCTAGGCAATACCCCATCCCAACTTTTGGATCCTCCAGAAAATATTACATTTGCTGATTATGTTATTTGTGAAAGCACCTATGGGGGCCAAATCCATGAAGATGCAACCCAAAGATTTAAAAAACTTGCCACTATCTTAAATTCTACAATCAAAAACAAAGGGGTTTTGATGATCCCAACTTTTGCTATCGAAAGAACGCAGGAGCTCTTGCATGACATCGACCATTTTTGTACTGTAGAGAATTGCGAGAAACCTCAATTTTATCTAGATAGTCCTTTGGCAGAAAAAGTAACTCGCGTTTTTGAAAAATATCCCGAATATTTAAATAATGTTGTAAGAAGAGAGCATAAAGATTCTGATTTCTTCGGCAAAGATTTGGTCAAAATGACTACAACTGTTGATCAGTCAAAATCAATAAGAGAACATAGCAATCCCAAAGTTGTTATTGCCGGCTCCGGAATGATGAATGGAGGCAGAATCCTTTTCCACTTAATCGATTATATTGGTGATCAAAAGAACACCCTTTTGGTAATCGGCTATCAGGCTTTTGGTACACTTGGAAGAAAACTTTTAGACGGAGAGCACAAAATAAGAGTTTTAGGAAGAAATCTCTCAGTTGGTGCAAAAATAGAGGCTATCGGTTCATATAGCGCACATGCCGACTCCATTCAAATAATAAACTGGCTTAATAATATCTCGGGACTAAAAAAGATATTTTTAGTTCACGGAGAAAGCGACCAACAACTTGCTTTAGCTAAAAAGATTAAAATGGAATTAGGCATATTTTCGGAAATTCCTCAGATGGGAGAAAGTTATGTTATATGAGATAAGCCACATAAAATAAGAATGGCTATTATTATTCCCGGAATAAACACAACAGATGAAGGTGAATATGAGAAAAAGTTGCGACTTGCCGAGCATGTTGCTGATCTAATTCAAATAGACATTGGTGATGGAAAATTTACTCCAAAAGAAACACTTGGTCCGGAAACTATCGCAAAATTTCCCTCTTCAAAAAATCTTGAAATTCAACTGATGGTTTTTCATCCCTTACCTCACGTTGATAAACTAGTAATACTTCCGTTTGTTTCCCGAATTTTGTTTCCTTTTGAATGTAAAAATAATCATCGAGAAATCATATATCGGGTCAAGTCGCACGATAAGATTGTCGGAATATCACTAAATCCCGAAACTGCCGTTTCGGCTCTTATTCCTTTATTGGATGATATTGACTACATGCAGTTTCTGGCTAACAGCCCTGGGCCTAGTGGTCAGACCTTGAAAGAAGAAACTTATGATCGAATTGGTGAAATTAAGAAACTTGACCCGACACTTCCCGTTGAGGTAGATATAGGTGTTAATTTTGAAACCGCCCCAAAGCTTGTACGTGCAGGAGCTGATTTTTTGGTCTCTACTTCGGCAATTTTTAATGCACCGGATTTTTTTGTAGCATACGAAAAACTTGCTAAGCTTGCTTCCAAAACCACATAATTAAGTTAATGCCCAGAATTGAAAAAGTAACCTTTTTAGGTTATGCCGATGCTAAAGAAGCGGATGATCCTTTTAAAGCTGCATTTGAAATAGCCAGACTTTGTGCACAAAAAGGCTATACCATTGTCAACGGCGGCGGGCCTGGGGTAATGAAAGCATCTACTCTGGGTGCCAAAAGCGCTGGAGGGAAGGCAATTGGCATCACCTTTTTCCCAAAAGATATCCCAATGTTTGAAGGCAGGGACGAAACCAACACTGTTGATGAGCTGATTGTTGTAGACAATTATTTAGAAAGGACACTAAAGCTTTTGCAAATAGGACATGTATTCATTATTTTTAATGGGGGAACGGGAACAATTTCCGAATTCGGAATGGCTTGGGGTTTAGCAAGATTATATTTTGGACATCACAAGCCTTTAATTCTCTATGGAGATTTCTGGCAGGAAATAATTTTTGCTTTCACTCGAGGGATGTACATAAGGCCGGAAGAAAGACAGGTTTTTAAAATTATCAATAAACCGCAAGACGCGCTAGTAGCAATTGAGGAATTCCAGACAAAAATTGACCAGCTCGCGCATAACCATCAAAGTCCGGGATTTTCGATATGACACACTTAAAATTAACCTGACTTTTTATATGGAGAATAAGTTTGACATTATAACCATTGGAGACTCGACAATCGACACTTTTATCAAAATTCATGATGCGACCGTCGAATGTGACATTAACCACGAAGACTGTAAGATTTGCATTTCTTATGGAGACAAAATTCCGGTTGATAGCATTGGTCATGAAGTAGCCGGAAACGCCGCGAATGTTGCAGTTGGCTGCGCGGTTATGGGCTTAAAGACCGCTATTTATACAAACTTGGGAGTTGACCAGGCCGGATCGTTAATTAAAAAAGTTTTTGAAGAAAGCGGTGTTTCCACCGAATTTGTCAAAGTTCACCAAAATAAAGAATCAAATCTTTCGGTTGTTCTAACTTTTCAGGGTGAACGTACAATATTTGTTTATCACCAGCCGTGGTCTTATTCCCTGCCGCAACTTTCTAACTCATCCTGGATTTACCTAACTTCGATGGCAGAAAGTTTTACTAACTCTAATATCACAGATGAAATATGCCATTATCTTGACAAATCCCATGCTAAGCTGGCATTTGCTCCAGGTACCTATCAGTTAAAAGCAGATGTCAAACTCTATCCTAAAATTTTGGAAAGAAGCGAACTTTTAATCGTTAATTTGGAAGAAGCAAAAAAAATCCTAAATATAAAGGAGGCTGTCGAGGCAAAAACTCTGCTTGCAAAACTGCTGCTTCTTGGACCAAAAACCATTATCATAACAGACGGAGCTGAAGGGTCATACGCAACGGACGGCCAAAGAAATTTAAGAATAGGTATCTTCCCGACTCAGTTAGTTGAGAAAACCGGTGCCGGTGATGCATATTCGAGCGGCCTTTTGACAGCTTTAATTTTAGGATATCCGCTTGAAACAGCAATGGTCTGGGGAACAATAAATGCTAGTAAAGTTATCGGCAGAATTGGTCCCCAAAAAGGTCTTCTTAGAAAAAATGAGCTTGAGAATTATCTTAAGGCGGCTTCTAACTTAGTAGCAACTCCCTTCTGAATTGCATACAATATAGACAATGCCCAGCGTTTATATAACAAGCCAAATCCCCCAGATAGGAATCAATCTTTTAAAACAAAAAGGGTTTACAGTAGAAACTAATAATTCAGGCAAATACTTAACTAAAGACCAGCTAAAAAACGTCTTTTACCGATACAATGCTGTCTTAATAATGATGACTGATAAAATCGATATGGATATATTAAAATCGGCTTCTTCTAATTTAAAAGTGATTGCCAATTACGCTGTAGGTTATGACAACATTGATGTTTTGGATGCTAAAAGAAAAGGCATTATTGTAACGAATACTCCGGGCGTGGCCAGCGAATCCGTAGCAGAACACACATTTCTTTTAATTTTTGCAGCAAGCAAAAAATTAATCGAAGCCGACAAATTCGTCAGACTAGGCAAGTATCAAAAATGGGATCCTATGTCGTTTTTATCTTCACAAATATGGGGCAAAACCATCGGAATAATTGGTCTTGGAAAAATCGGGGTCTTTGTCGGTCAAATTGCCTACAGTGGTCTCAGGATGAAAATTCTATATTACGATATCGCCAGAGCTGAAGATTTCGAACTATTGACAGAGGCAAAATTTACCAGCTT
>MFBL01000007.1:1338-15065 GCA_001774945.1 Candidatus Curtissbacteria bacterium RIFCSPHIGHO2_12_FULL_41_17 | reverse complement strand
ATTTTATGTATTAACATTATCAAGATACAGTTTTTCGCTGTGGGGAATTAATAAGGCAGCAAAGTCGACGCTACACGTATCCATTTTACTCGCATTGGTTTACTTAACATTTTGGTATTTTATATTTAACTGGCAAATGAAGTCGGTATGTAATAATATCTTTTTTAATTAGCAAGAAAGGTAATGAAAAATATAAATAAAATAATACTGTTATTTATCATTCTCTTGGCAATAGTTTTGAGAGTCTATAAACTTTCCAAAGTTCCTCCATCTCTCTACTGGGATGAGGCGTCTTTGGGATACAACGCATATTCCATACTATTAACCGCCCGCGATGAGTATGGTAAGTTCTTACCTTTAACAAATTTTGCCGCATTTGGTGATTACAAGCCTCCCGGTTATATTTACGCAGCTGTTCCATCAGTGGCCATATTTGGACTAAATGAATTCGCCATTCGTTTTCCTTCAGCTTTGTTTGGTACGCTTACTGTACTTTTAATTTATTTAATTTCTAAAAGATTATTTGAGAGTGAGATAATATCGCAGATTGCAGCTCTATTTTTAGCAATTTCTCCTTGGCACCTGCAATTCTCAAGAGGAGCTTTTGAGGCAAATTTAGGGTTGTTTTTTTCAACTTTAGGCATCTTTCTATTTTTGAAATTTGCGCAAGATAAAGCATTCTATTTGTTCATATCTTTGCTGTCTTTTTTGGCTGCAATGTATACGTTTACCGGCCAAAGACTGTTTGTCCCCTTTATTTTACTGGTTTTAGTACTTCAATTTAAAAAACAAATTTTTACAAATCTTAGATTGGTAACAGTGACAACAGTGGTAGCAATTTTTCTATTTTGGCCTCTTTTTAAATTTGCAACCGGAACAATTGAAGGTAGGCTGCGCTTTAATGAGGTTACTATTTTTAAGGACCTAAAACCGATAGATGATTCCAGAAGGCATCAAGCCAAAGATGACTATTCTTGGTGGACCAATTTAATTCATAACCGGCGTTTCTTCTATGCCCACGAATACTTAAAACATTACTTTGATGCGTTTAATCCAAGCTTTTTATTTTTTCATGGAGACTTTAATCCTAGGCTTTCAATTCAGGAAGTTGGAGAATTATATTATTTAGACCTGCCCTTTATTTTGGCCGGAATATACTTTTTGTTCAAAAAAAACGAAAAATACCGTTTTTTAATAATTGGATGGCTGCTTGTTTCGCCTCTTGGGCCTGCTACTGCTCGTGAAACCCCTCACGCTTTAAGGATGATCCATATACTTCCGGTCCTGATCCTTATATCCTCTTATGGCGCCTACAATCTAATTAAAAATTTGAAATTTAACAAAATTTTCATTGCTGCACTTTGCGCGGCCTTATTGATAAATTTTTTGTATTATCTGCATATGTATTATATTCACTGGCCGTTAAATTATTCCGGTGATTGGCAATACGGTTACAAACAAGCTGTGGATGTTGCCAAAACATACTACAGCCAAGTCGATCAAATAATTGTGACAAAATCCATGGGCAGACCCTATATTTATTTCTTGTTTTATACAAATTATGATCCGGAAATCTATCAACAAACCGCGAAAGTCACCAGAGACCAGTTTTACTTTTTGGATGTGGAGGGCTTCGATAAATTTATATTCACCGATAGCCCCAGCACCGCTTCTTTAAAAGGAAAAACTCTTTTTATAGTTAGGCCTGATGATCTACCGGATGACGCAACAAAAGTTACTTCAGTAAATAATTTAATTGGGGAATCGGTATTTGATATCGGTATTGCTTCAAGATGAAAAATAAATTGGAATTCTTTTTCTGGCCTTTAATCGGGTCAGTTTACTTTCTTACAAGGACTATAAACCTGAAAATTATTCCGATATTTACCGATGAAGCAATTTATACGTATTGGGCGCAAGTTGCCCTTCATGATCCGGCTAACCGTTTTATCTCGCTTGAAGACGGCAAACAACCCTTATTTATATGGTTTGCCGCAATTTTCCAGAAATTTATAGGTGACCCCTTAATCGCGACTAGGGCAGTTTCCATTTTGGCGGGTTTTGGATCTTTAATCGGGATTTATTTTCTGTCAAAGGAATTGTTTTCTGAAAAAGTTGCCAAGCTTTCGGCAATTTTATATCTCATTCTTCCTTTGACTTTGCTCTACGACCGCATGGCTCTTTTTGATTCACTTTTAACAATGTTTGGAATATGGGGCATCTTCTTTACCATCAAACTTGCAAGAAAAGCACGTCTTGACACGGCAATTCTTGCAGGGTTTTCCATTGGGTTTGCCATGATTACTAAATCATCCGGAGTATTTTTCCTATATTTTTTACCGCTCTCTTTACTCTTTTTTGATTTTTCAACTAAGAATCGCCATATGAGATTTTTAAAATGGCTGGGGCTTTCAGCGATTACTGCGGTTTTAACCCAAGTAATCTACAATAGCTTAAGACTTTCCCCTCTGTTTTATATTATTGACCGCAAGAACTCGGAGTTTATCAGGCCTTTTTCAGAAGTACTTGCAAATCCGTTTATCTTTTTTAAATCAAACGTTATAACATTTTCCAACTGGCTTGTTTCCTATATCAGCTGGCCGTTATTTTTACTTTTCGTAATTTCTGTTCTTTGGGGGATATACAAAATGAATAAAAGAATAATTTATTTATCGTTTTTATTTTTAATACCATTTTTGGCAGAGTCTGTTTTCAATAAGGTTATTTATCCCAGATTTCTCCTTTTTTATTTCCCGTTTTTAATCATTATCATATCGCATGGTTTAATTAACTTTTCAAATCGGATTCCGAGGTTAAAAAAGGTATTAGCGGTTATTTTTATTTCCTTTTTGATTTTGCCTCTTTTATCTTCGTATTTTCTTTTAACTAATCCTACTAGGGCAAGAATTGCCGATAGCGATTCGGGTCAGTATCTCAATGACTGGCCGGCTGGATACGGAGTTTCTCAGGTCGTTGACGTCATTCGAGAAGAATCAAAAGACAAAAAAGTTTATGTGGCAACTGAAGGAACTTTCGGCCTTTTACCATACGCATTGCAGGTATACTTTTTTGGCAATCAAAATGTCCAGATAGAGGGCTTTTGGCCTGTTGACGCAAATAAGCTTCCCCAACAGGTACTAGATCAGGCGCAAATTACTAAAACTTACTTTGTTTTTAACGAAAATCAAAAAGAAATCTTAAATCAGAAACTGAAATTCGTTGCCAAATTTCAAAAAGGGAAGGGAAATAGCTACATGAGATTATATCAAGTTGTACCATGATGGATTTTTTAAAAAAAAATTATTTATTAATATTTATATTGTTAATCGCAACTGCATTGCGATTTGTAAAATTAGGATCGATTCCCGTCGGATTTAACGATGACGAAGCAGCTTTTGGATATAACGCTTTTTCAATACTTAAAACCGCCAGAGATGAATGGGGAAGATTTCTACCCTTTCCGGTTTTTGAAAGTTTCGGCGACTGGAAACTCGTTGGCTATCTTTACTTAACGGTTATTTCTCAATTTTTTTTCGGCGTTAACGAATTTGCTACAAGACTTCCATCTGCTTTGTTTGGAGTTTTTGCAGTTTTTGCTACTTATTTACTTTCCCAAAGACTTTTTGATAAAAGAGTGGCACTTGTTGCGACCTTGCTTCTGGCGATTTCACCTTGGCATATAGCGGCATCGAGGAATGCTTTTGAGTCTGATTTATTAGTTTTCTTTATCACTATCGCCACTTACTTCTTTATGAAAGGATTTCAAAATCCAAAATGGTTAACGGCCTCATTTGTTACCTATGCTGTTTCATTTTATATCTACCGCTCAAGTTGGCTTTTTATGCCTCTTTTTGTCATAGCTCTGATTTATTTTCATTGGGATCAACTCAAAAAGTTTAAAGGTATCCTAACAAGAAATCTAATTATTAGCCTTTTCCTTCTCGTGCCTCTAGTTCCAGTAGCTGCGACTTTTCATGGGCAATCTAGATTCTTTCAAGAAAGTTTTATCGCTGGAATTGCCAGAACTGGAATTAATAATGTGATAAACGAACAAAGGGGAACATGCATGCAGAAATTTCCCAATGCCGTCTGCCTGATAAGCTACAATAAAGTTCTCGTATTTTCCAAAATTTATCTAAATAACTACTTCGGCAATTTATCGATCAAAACTTATTTTGATAATGCGAATTCGACAGGATTTCAGTCTTTTGCGACCCGGAGTGTTCTTTATTTATTCGAGCTTCCGCTAATAATATTGGGTCTGATTTTTCTTTTTAAAGCCAAAAGTCCGGCTTTAAGAATTATTGTACCTTGGATGGCTTTCTTCCCATTGGGAGCTGCTATCGCCGGAGTTGGCAATTACGGTAGGATTAATCTTTTTATGCCGGTCCCACAAATTGTTGCTGCTTACGGCCTAGTAGCCATGTTCTTTTACCTGAAAAACAATTTTCTAAGAACAATCTATGTTTTCCTTTTCTCTATTTTAATAATCATTTCAACAGTCGGATTTATATCTGATTTATTCGTGGTAGATGCATATTTTACCAGTCGTTATCAGAGATATGGCTACAAAGAGCTTTTTAAGTATCTTGCCTCAAAAGAACAGGAATACGACAAATTTGTCATATCAAGAAAAATCGACTATGGCCATCAGTATATGCAGTATCTATATTTTTCAAAAGTTGATCCTAACTTCTTTTTAGTCAATGCCAAAAGGCATAAATCCGATGAAGGCTGGGTAATATTTGATAGCATTGGAAAATACGATTTTGTAGATTCAATACCAGGCATCGATCGTCTACCGGCAAAAACGTTAATTGTTGCCGGCGAAAAAGAAATAGAGTTTCCTAAACCTCCCACCTACACCATAGATGATTTAAGAGGGGATAGAATTTTTGAAGTCTATGACGTAAGTCAAGTTAAAATCCCATGACAAAAAAAATCTTCTGGTTAATTTTAGTTTTAGCATTCATTCTCCGGTTTTATAAATTAGGCGCAGTGCCTTTAAGCTTGGACTGGGACGAAAACAGTAATGCCTACAACGCCTATTCGATTTTCAAAACCGGCAGAGACGAATATGGGGATTTCTTGCCTATTACTAATCGATCATTTGATGATTACAAACCCCCACTTTATATGTATCTTAATATTCCTGCAGTTGCAGTATTTGGTCTTACGCCCTTTGCCGCAAGATTACCCTCGGCAGTTTTCGGATTTCTGACCGTCCCTGTATTGTATTTTTTAGCTAAAAAACTGTTTGAAAATTCTAAGTTGAAATTTGATATTCCAACAGTAGCTATGCTAATGTTGGCCATCTCCCCCTGGCACTTACAGTTTTCCAGAGTCGGCTTTGAAGCCACAGTTGGTTTATTTTTTGCGGTAGCTGCCATTACGGCTTTTTTATATGGTCTGGTTAATAAAAAATGGCTAATTTTAAGTGCACTTGCTCTAGGGATTTCCGCATATAGTTATCATGCAGAGCGGATTTTTGTACCGTTTCTATTTGTTGCAGCTTTTATTATTTGGAAAAAAGAAATTTGGTCAGTGCCTAAAAAATATTTAGTGGTCTTTGCTGTAATTGCAATTCTTATAGCTCTTCCCTTAGTTGTATTAATTCCGCCTAGAGTTATTTTACAAAGATTTGAAGTTACCACCGGTAGACCAAGGCTTGAGGATATAGAAAAATCGATAAAATTTATCCTTCAAGATCAAAACTTAGAATTGAGATTCGGAAGGTATATTCATAACAGAAGATTCGTTATTGGTCAAACGTGGTTTGGTAATTATCTTTCCCATTTTGATTTTAATTTTCTTTTTACCAAGGGCGATGACAATTTTCGTCATCACATAGGAAATATGGGAATGGTCTATCTATTTCAGCTCCCTTTAATATTATATGGTGTTTTTTTGCTTGTTAAAAACCGCAATAAAACTTCCGCCTTTCTTCTTGCATGGCTTCTGATCGCCCCAATTCCCGCCACGCCGGCTGTTCCGAATCCGCACGGTAATCGTTCTTTGCCTATGGATCCGGCACTTCAGATTATTAGTGCCTATGCTCTTGTTTCAATTTTCTCCATAAAATTTTTATTTAAGAGACATGTTCAATATTTTTATATCTTATGGATCGGTATATCAGTCATAGTTTATCTTCACAACTACTGGAGACATTATCCATACGACAAGGCGGATTTTTGGCAATACGGTTACAAAGAAGCAGTTCTCGAAGCTGAAAAATTTAAAGACCAATTCGAAAAGATAAATATTGACCATTCAATCGAACAAGCTTACATCTTCTGGCTTTTTAACACCAAATATGACCCAACTAGCTACCAGCAACAAGGTACCAGATACCACTTCGACAAGTACTATTTTGATGCTAAAGCACCCGAAACTAAAAATGATCTATTTGTGTCCGATCCGGGGAATTTTCCGGGAAGTTTTGAAGTAGTCAAGACTATCTATTATCCTAATGGTCAAGAAGCTATCAAAATAGGCCACCCAAGATGAAAAAGTATGAGAGTTGTTAAAAGATTTTTGTTGATATTTTTAACAATAGTCCTCATTTTTATCCTTTTAGAATTATTGGCAAAAATAGCAAGTCATACAGTTTTTAAAGATAAAATTAACCCAGATATTTTGAGAACGGAGTTTGAAGAAATTTATGTGCCACCATTTGCCCCAAAAACACCGGACGAGTTTAGAATTTTTGTTTATGGTGGTTCGACAGTTAAAGGACTTCCTTTGCCCAAAGTTGGATTTGTTTCTCAACTTGAGTATCAACTCAACCATGTATTTGAAGGGAAAAATATAAAAGTTTTTAATTTTGGATGGGCAGGATTTAACAGTAGTAGAATTCGCTACATTTTTGAGAGAACTGTTTCACAAAAACCTGATTTAATTATTATTTATACGGGTGAAAATGAATTTATTTATCCTCAGCTAGATTCTTATACTTTAGTTAAGACTACGACTGCTTTAAAAAACAGAAGTGATCTGGCCAAATTGATTATGTTTGTAGTCGAAAGAACGGATTCAAGTCAGGCTGATCAGCTTCAATCTCGCCACCAAAAATTTCCTGCATATTCAGTCAACAAAATTCTCACTTGGGGCAAAATAAGGATTTTTAAAACTAATATAAATGAAATTATCAAAGAGGCCAAAGTCAGAAAAGTGCCAGTCATCTTGGGGATCCCAGCTCACAATATTAAAGACTGGCCGCCTGTAAAAAGAGCATTAACAACCTTGGATACCCCCAATGCTTACCAGGAGAATTTGCATAAAGCAATCCATTTGATTGATGAAAATCGGCTCTTGGAAGCAAACAATTTAATTGATAGTAGTCTTGCCAAATATCCCGATGATGCTTCTTTTCTTTATCTTAAAGCAACAATTGTAGCTAAAAATGGCCAAAATGCGCGCCAGTTATTTGAAAAAGCCAAAGATGCCGATCCGATTCCTTGGAGAACAACTACTTCCTATGCTAATTATTTATCCTCCTTAGAGGATAATAAAAATGTTTGGGTTATGGATTTTGCCCAGATATTTGCTCAAAATTCTCCAGAAGGGCTTACAGGATTTAATTTAATTCTTGATGGTACCCACCCAACAAAAGAAGGAGCTTATCTTATAAGCAGTAATATTGTCGATTTCATAAAGAAAGAAAAATTGATTGCTACAGAATGGTTAACAGAGAGCAATAATTCTTATTCGATGACAGATTTATTTAAGAAGATGGACATTTTTCAAGAAGATGATTTTTTTGTTTATCAAAGTACCGCCAATTTAGCTCTCAAAATGCCACTTTTCAACATAGATGCTGCGAAATTCTATATAGACAAAGCTGAAAGTCTCAACGACAACAATTGGGAAGCTAAAGCACTAAAGGCAAGTATTGCCAATTTAGAGGGCATTAACAAGCTAGCAGTCGCTTACTTAAAAGAAGCCGAAGAACTTAAAGGCTCAATAATCAAAATAGAAGAAAGTAAGTATATTCCCTATCTATACGAAATTCTAGCAAATTAAAAAGTAAAAATTATTCAAAGCAGGAAGTAAGGTGGCGGGAATTGTATAATTCTCTTATGAAAAAGATAAAAATATCGGCAGCCATTGCTACATTTAATGAGGAAGAAAATATTGCTGATTGTATTAATTCTTTAAAGAATTTTGCAGATGAAATAATTGTAGTCGATGGGTCTTCTTCTGACCGAACTGCTCAGATTGCTGCAAAACTTGGAGCAAAAGTTATTAAAACCACGAACAAACCTATGTTCCATATCAATAAGAATTTGGCAATTAAAAATTGCACAGGAGAATGGATTTTTTTAATAGATGCAGACGAAAGAATAACCCCGCAGTTAGCTTTGGAGATTAAGACAGTGGTTGCCAAAAGGCCTAAAGAAAATGGCTTTTGGATAAATCGCCGCAATTGGTTTCTGGGCGGATTTCTGAAAAAGGGCGGAGCCTATCCGGATCCGGTTATCAGACTATTTAGAAATGGCAAAGGCAGACTTGGAGAAATAAGTGTCCATGAACAATTAACGATAGATGGGGAAGTGGGATATCTTACTAATGATATTTTGCATCTTGCTGACCCCTCATTTTCCAGATACCTTGAAAGGGCTAATCGTTACACAACCCAAACTGCAGAAGAATTAATAAAAGCAGAACCTGGCAGAGGGATGTGGCCAATTATTTATTATATGATTATCAAACCAATCATCACCTTCTTAAAAATTTACGTCAGGCATAAAGGTTACCAAGATGGTTTTAGAGGATTTATTTGGGCTTTGTTTTCCGCTGTCCACCACTTCTATGCGTACGTCAAATATTGGCAACGCCATTAGCCTCAATTTGCCTACTTGCATAAGTTATAAAAACTTGCTAACAATCATCTAAAGGGAAAAAAACCAAAAGGAAAGACATTAGGTTTGTCCTTTTGGACAGGAGAAAGGAGGGGTCTGAATGGCAAAGAAAAGAAAGAAGAAGAGATAATTTTTTTGAAGACTTTGCAAAGTCTGCCCACCTTAACGGTTTAAATGAAGAGGCAATTTTCTTCTTGCGACAACGGAAGGTGGGTTTTTCTAGGTAAAACTCCAAATTAGACCGCTTGAGCTTCTCCAATCAATTAAATTGATATAATTGCTAAGAGAAATGAAGATAGCACTGGACATTAGCCCGATTAAAACAGGGCACAAGGTAAGAGGAATTGGAAGTTATACAGAAAAATTAGCAGAGGAACTTCAAAAATATAAAGACCAAGTAGAACTAGAGCTTTTTGAAAACCCTAAGTCTCCCCCGCCGGCAGACCTTATTCACTACCCATACTTTGACTTGTTTTTTCATACTCTTACAATCAAAAGCAAAGTAAATAGGGTAGTGACTATTCATGATGTTATACCATTGGTATTTCCCAAGTATTTTCCATCCGGCGTTAAAGGTTATTTAAGTTTTTTCTTCCAGAAAATGGCACTTAAAAACGTTGATGCCGTAATATGCGATTCTGAAAATTCCAAAAACGACATCATATCTAAATTATCCTATCCTGCAGAAAAGATTCATCCTATATATTTAGCCCCTGGTGAGAATTTCAGACAAATTTCTGATAAGAAATTGTTATCAGCGGTTGCAAGAAAATACAAGCTGCCTAAAACCTTTATTCTTTATGTAGGTGATGTTAACTGGAATAAAAATATCGCAAATTTACTCAAAGCCGCTAGGGTTGCCAAAGTCAACCTAGTAATGGTCGGAAATGCCCTAATAGATAAAAACCTACTCCAGACTCAAGAGATTGATAAACTGATAAGAAAATTGGGCATATCTGGCCAAATCACCAGAACCGGATATATTAATGAGGAGGAACTTATTGCCGTTTACAATTTAGCAAAGTGCTGCGTTTTGCCCTCATTTTACGAGGGTTTTGGCTTGCCGGTTTTGGAGGCAATGGCATGCGGTACACCGGTTGTTTGCTCCAATCGTGGCTCCCTAAAAGAGATAGCGGGGCCGGCCACTATTTGCCAGCCTGAAGACCCAGATGACATTGCCGCAAAAATCATTTCAACTATGAATCTTTCAAAAACTGCAAAAGAATCTTTAAGTCAAAGATCGCAAAAACACGCGGCCGCTTTTACTTGGCAGAAAGTAGTAAGCGAGACAATTAAGGTCTATAAAAATGTTACTAGAAAGAATTAAATCGGATATAAAATTAATATTTTTTTTGTTTTTAATTTGGAGATTGGTATTGTTTTTAATTGCTCACGTTTCCCCTCTTATTATTAGAGAATTTGGAGCAAAATTTCCTTATTGGGAAGAGACACTGGTTAAATCAAACTTACCCCAGTTTGTCTGGTCGTTTGGAAATTTTGATGGAGTTCACTATTTACGAATCGCCCAAAATGGATATGTATATCAGTATACGCAAGCATTTTTTCCTCTATACCCCATTTTGATTAAAATTGCATCGACTGTTACATTCGGAAATTTCTTAATTCCGGCTCTTGTAATATCAAACGTATCTTTTCTAGCTGCACTTCTTCTTTTTTATAAGTTGATTAAAAAAATTTACAATCAAAAAATTGCTTTTTGGTCTTGTCTTTTTTTACTCACATTTCCCACATCATTTTATTTCGGCTCGGTTTATACGGAAGGCATTTTTTTTCTTATGATTATTTCGGCATTCTACCTGGTGCATTTGGGCTTAAACTGGCAAGCGTCGGTCATCGGGGTGTTCGCTTCTGCCACTCGTCTGATTGGCCTTTTTTTGGCTATTGCACTAGCGATTCCGTCCAAAAAGTTTAAAAAACTAATGCCACTTCTAATTGTCCCCATTGGGTTCCTTCTTTATGTTTTATATTTAAAAGTTGAGTTTAATAATCCACTGTATTTTTTAACTGCACAAAGTGTTTGGGGACAAGAAAGATCCGCTACAACCATAGTACTTTTACCGCAGGTTTTATGGCGATATTTTAAAATTTTATCCACAACATCCGGATTGCCTCTCTTTAATGCTGCTTTTGAGCTTGGGTTAACTACACTTGCAATACTATTGTTAATAATGGGTTTTAATAAAATAAAAAAAGAATGGTCGGTTTTTGCCTGGATAGCAATATTATTGCCGACTCTGACTGGCACATTAGCTTCTATGCCCCGTTACGTTCTTGTGGCATTTCCAATTTATATAGTACTTGCCCATATTAAAAGCAGTTTCCTTAAGACAGCTATTTTATTTATTTTTGCGGTATTTTTAGCTGTATCTACAATCTTGTTTGCCCGCGGTTATTGGGTAGCCTGAGCGTACTACTTATGATATTATTCACACATGAGCTTTTTTCAGCTTCTTTTGACTAGCGTAACTTTTAACGTCACGGCCAATATTCTTTTAAAAACCGGCGTTAAATCAATAGGCGGAATCAGCGGGAATAAAGCAAGTCTCATCACCGAGTTAGCAAAAGCCGCCACCAGCCCATTTATTATTGGTGGCCTCATGCTTTATGGGCTCTCTTTTGTTATTTGGTTAAGAGTTTTAACCTTTAATGATCTTTCCCGTGCTTATCCAATTTTTGCAACTATTGTATTTTTGCTAACCACTCTAGGATCCGTAATTTTTCTGAAGGAAAATGTTTCTCTACTGCGAATCGCAGGCATGATTATCATGCTTCTTGGTATATACGTTGTTGCCCGCTATTAACTCTACGTGAAGCTTGTAATTGTTGTACCCGCATTCAATGAATCTTCTGTAATTTACAAGGTTTTGTCACTTTTGCCAAAAAGTCTAAATAGGATTTCAACTATTGAGACTGTAGTCGTAGACGACGGTTCATCGGATAAGACCTCGCAGGAAGCTAAAAAAGCAGGTGCGAAAGTTTTAAGACATATCTCAAATAGAGGAGTCGGAGCAGCAACCAAAACAGGAATAGAATATGCAAAAATAAAAGAAGCAGATGTTGTTGTAACTTTTGATGCAGACGGCCAGCATGACCCAGAAGATATACCAAAACTCTTAAAACCGATAATTTCCAGAACTGCAGATGTCGTCATCGGTTCCCGATTTAAAAAAAAACAAAAAATGCCACTCGATAGGTTTTTCCTTAATTGGTTTGCTAACCTTATAACCTTTATTTTATTCGGTGTTGTTTCAACAGATTCTCAATCGGGGTTGAGAGCGTTTTCCAAAAAAGCGATTAATCTTATAAATTTTTCCGGGGAACGAATGGACTTCTCCTCAGAGATTTTACTGGAAGCCAAAAAACATAAATTAAAAACCCACGAAGTGCCAATAAAAGCAATTTACACTTCGTATTCTAGAGCAAAAGGACAGAAGAACATAAACTCAATTTCAATCTTAGTAAGATTTATTATAAAGTTCTTAAGATGAATAAAATTTTCGTGACAGGAGCTTCCGGTTTTGTCGGTTTGCATCTTGTGCCGATTTTAATTTCAAAAGGTTACAAGGTTAGTGCTCTGACAAGATACAAAAATGAAAGTAAATTAGTTAATCCAAAGGCGGAAATAATAGTTGGAGATCTAGCTATAATTGGCAACTGGCAAAAAAAAATAAAAGGACAGGACATAATTGTTCACCTCGCCGCAGAGATTTCTTCAAAAGATCCGAGCTTATTCGAAAGAAATAATGTAAAAGCTACCCAAAATTTAATTCATGCGGCTCAGAAAGCAAAGGTTAAAAAAATTATTCTCTTTTCTTCTGCAGCAGTAACTTCGATTCGCAAAGATTTATATGCTCAGACAAAAAAATTGCAGGAAAAAATTGTTATAAAATCCGGAATCGATTATGTGATTCTGAGACCATCAATGATTTACGGGCCGGGAGACACTAAAAATATCGGCTGGTTAATAAAAATAATTTCCAAACTGCCCGCTATACCGCTTCCCGGAGGTGGCCATTTTGGTAGACAGCCTGTTTTTGTTGCCGATATTTGTAAAATTGTCTTTAAACTCATCGGTAATAATTATGAGAAAAAAATTTTCGAGATACACGGAATAGAATATGTGTCCATGAGGAAGATGGTAAATGTCATAACCAAAAGGCTCACTACACCTAAAATAGTTTTTCCAATCCCTTTATTTTTTTTAAAAGCTAACTTTTGGATTCTTGAAAAAATTCTGCCTAACCCTAAATTTACCTCGGATCAGATTGATTCACTTGTCTGGGGAGAAAAGTTTAAGGGTGATAAATGGCCTGAAATTTTTGATATAATGCCAACAAGTTTTGAAGCTGGTATCAATAAAATGATTCCCAAAAAATAATGCTGACTACAATCCAGATAGTACTTTTAATATTTGTCATATTCGCCATTTCAAGGGTTATACTTCGCCTAAAAGAAAAAGTTTTATCGACACAGATGGCTTTTTTTTGGGTTTTAATCTGGCTTGCCGCATTAGTTGGAATTCTTCTACCAAAAACTACGACTAAAATAGCTTCGTTTTTCGGTGTAGGCAGAGGGGTTGATGTTATTGTCTATATTTCGCTGGCGTTACTGTTTTACTTGGTATTCAGGATCTACGTAATGATAGAAGATTTGCGTCATGAAATAACCAATCTGATAAGAGAATTAGCACTTCAAAATCCTTCTCAAAAAACCCCACGCTTATTGTCATCCTCGCGCAGGCGAGGATCTAAAAAATGAGAATTCTCTTAATTACTGAATTTTTTCCAACCGGGAAAGATCTACGGTTTTCGGGCGGAGTTGAAGCCCGGACATTTTTTGTGGCCA
>MFBL01000007.1:0-1304 GCA_001774945.1 Candidatus Curtissbacteria bacterium RIFCSPHIGHO2_12_FULL_41_17 | reverse complement strand
TGCTTCACGTACAATTGGGACTCCCGCCAAAGAAAGAATATCCGGATTCGATGTATATAGAGTCGGCCCCCCAAGAGACTATACTGCCTCTGTAGGTCATTTAATCTCAAGATTAATTTTTGTCAAAAATGCTATTAAGTTTGCAAAAGATCTTGATTTGGATATTGTCGATGGCGGCAATTATATTGCCCACTTTATTGCCAAAAAAATTGCTAAAACAAAAAAGATTCCGGCAGTTGCCTGGTATCCTGATGTTTGGCTTGGAGAGTGGTTTAGAAACGCAGGCATTTACGGGGTCTTTGGTGAAATTTTAGAAAGATATAATTTAAGATCCAACTTTGATTCTTATATCGCAATATCACGGCAAACCGCAAAAAAATTAAATAGATTCTCAAAAAAAAGGGCCAAGATAATTTATTGCGGAGTGGATAAGAATGAATTCGTGGGAAATTTAAAAAAATTTAAGGATCCGACGATAATCTGTGTGTCACGACTGACCAAATATAAGAATATTAAGACGCTGATTTTAGCCTTCGCCCATTTGCAACTTACAGTTAAAAATGCCAATTTGATAATAGTCGGCACCGGACCCGAAGAGAACAATCTAAAAGATTTGGCAAAATCCCTTAAAATATCAAAAAGTGTCAAATTCCTTTCAAACTTGCCAAGGAAAGAATTGGTTAACCTTTATAAATCTTCACATATTTTTTCTCTTCCCAGCATTGTCGAAGGTTTCGGCATAGCCACCATTGAAGCGGCAGCTGCGAGCTTGCCGTATGTTAACTCCAACATTCCAATTCAGAGAGAAATTACCAAAAACGGGCAGGGAGGTTTTTTGGTTGAGTCAAGTTCTGCTCTTTCCTATTCTCAAAAACTTCATTTGTTGATTAAAAATCAGTCTTTATGTATCCAGAAAAGCAAACAAGCCCAAAAACTTGCTAGTCTTTATAGTTGGCAGAAAATAGCCGAAGAAACAGAAAGCGTCTATAAATATCTGTACTCTAAAAATCCTCAATAACATCCGGTTATTGATGCCTTTTTTGTAATCTGTTAATTATTGAGAATGTTAAAAATTTCTGCCCTTTTTATTAACTTTACTTTTTTTCTACTGCTTTCTTTATTCTTCCCAAATCCGGCCAAAGCAAATACCGAATTTAAACCTCAGCTTTTTTGGCAAAGAAGCACAGAAGCACAGAATAAGATCGTTACCGAAACGTCAATCGGATCAAAAGTAAACGAAGCATTAGCTCTGCCGCTTGATCCTGCACAGACAGTTTTTGATAACGGTGTTTCTACCCCTCAAG
>MFBL01000006.1:14703-15648 GCA_001774945.1 Candidatus Curtissbacteria bacterium RIFCSPHIGHO2_12_FULL_41_17 | reverse complement strand
CTGGAGAGACTTTGGCGATCCTATCTTTGTGGCAAAAGATAAAGCCTTTATGGTTTTCCAACCAATTAGAAAAGCAGCCGAGCCGCTCTGCTGCCCGACGTCATTCAATCTGATTACTTACACTTGGGACGGGCAGACTTTCCAAGAACAAAAATAGCTCAACAATCAAACGAAAGGGGGTGAACTTAAATAAAAAAACGTATTGCAATAATTGCGGCTTCACTTTTTGTTTTTCTTATAGGTACTGGTACAGCTGTATTCGCGAGTCACAATTCAGGAAGTTATTTGGAGAAACTTTGCTCAAAATCCAAAAACGGAATTGCCGGTGCCATCTGTGAATTGAGAGACAGAATCATCGCATTGGAGAATGATCAAGATACTGGCAAGCATATTCTGGATTTACAACAAGTAAGAGGATCATTTTGGGAAGAATCGGATCCAATAAATAACGTTGCTACTCCCGACCAGGTGACCGTCAATTGCTCAAACAACTGTAATCTGTGGGTAAATTATGATGTAGATACCCGAAATACAGGTGCACCTTTTCAGCATTTGTACTTCATCTACGTCGATGGCGTAGATCAGGCAGTTTTTAACCAGGCGACAATGGTTACTCCAAATGCGGCCGTGCCTTTAGCTGTAAATGGGGTATTCCCAGTCTCAGCAGGCTCGCATACAGTTTCAATCTATGTCAGAACCTATGGTGGGATTCTACAGCAATTTGAGAGCCATTTGCAGGTAATGGCAATTGAGCAATAAACCAAAAGCTAATTGCTAATATTAAAAATATTTTTATTTTTTCTCGGGAGTCACAATTGGAAATTGTTGGCCATGAGGACATTAGACAACTACTTTTACGCCAGCCGTCATATATAAACCCTCCCGCCAAGGTCAATCGGTTTTTAGGGGGTTTAGGGGACAAATATCGTCTCAGTACAATTTTTT
>MFBL01000006.1:0-14695 GCA_001774945.1 Candidatus Curtissbacteria bacterium RIFCSPHIGHO2_12_FULL_41_17 | reverse complement strand
ATATACATCACAATATTCTAAAATCTTCATATTTTAGGTCACCTAATGAATTTATTGCGTTGCTTTTTAGCTTTGGGCTTGTACTGATAGTTGGTTATCTACTTTCTCTTCTTAATGTTTTTGTGTTAATTGCATTTGTGATTATTGGATTAGTATTTTTTCGTTTGCTACAAGCCAGATTAATAGGGGAATCAATTAGAGTCCATGAAGAACAATTCGGTGACATTTATAGGGATTTCAAAGATTATGCAACCCAACTTGGAATACGCAGAGCAGCTTTATATATTAGACAAGATCCGACGCTAAACGCCTCCACGATCGGATTACATACTTGTTCCGTGGTATTAAATTCGGCGCTAGTGGAACAACTTACTAAGGAGGAACTTAATTTTGTAATCGCACATGAGTTGGGACATTATAAGGCTGGGCATACTTTAATAAGCACTCTACTAATGCCAGTAGGTAGTAATAATCCTTACAGCTCTTTAATTTTTGGTTTTTGGAATAGGAAAGCGGAGTATACTTCAGATAGATGTGGCCTACTCGTAACCAAGAATATTGATTCAGCAATATCTGGATTATTGAAGCTTGCATTAGGTAGTAAGTTATTTAAGAATTTTAATGTTGAAGGCTATGTTGCTCAAATTAAAAAAGCACAAAATTCAGACATGAACTGGGGAGAGTTAATCGGATCACACCCATTGATTCTTAATAGAATTAAACAACTTACAGTTTTTTGGAAGGAAAATTTTAGACACCGTGAAATGTAGCAATTGTTCTTTCGAAAATACAAAAGATAGTATCTTCTGTCAGGAGTGCGGACATGATTTATCTAAGACAAAAAATAACGGTTCAGAAGAGCATATTAATAATACGCATAAGAGCCTCCACAAGGAAATTGAAGATGTTATTTTCGAGCCGAAAAAGAAATCTTCAAACTGGGGGATTTGGGTTTTTGTTATTTGCCTAGTTATATTTGGGTTTCTTGTGCTTATTATCATTGGTCAAAGTTCCAGTTCACCAAATTCAAATCCAAGCGTGGCTGCAAATAACACTTCAGAAAATGCAGCTAGCTACACTTTAATAGAAAATGAGGAATTAAACTGGATAGGCCAGGATTTGTATTACATCGGAACTTTAAAAAATACTGGATCTAAGGCAATTAAAGATGTGCGTGTGAGAATTGACTTCTACTACGATAAAGCTGCTACTAAGCTTTTTGATACCCGATATGCAACTATTGTAGGGGCAGCGGCTAACGGGGCATTTAGTTTCCAGATTCAGTTACCAATATATCCTCCAAATCAATTCTGGTGGAGAAGAACGATAGAAAGTGCGGGTTTTTAATTATGTATTGTTTTAACTGCGGGGAAAAAATCCCATCTGAGAGTAAGTTTTGCAGGTATTGCGGCGTATCTGTTGGGCACACTGCACATCACGATGATAAAATCTCTGAAAATACAGAAGACATTAATCGTAGAGAATACTCATTAGGCAATAACCAAGTTATTCCAATTTGGCAATTTTTATTATTAAATTTAATAACTTTTGGTCTCTATCAAGTATATTGGGGCTGGAAATATTGGGAAATAATTAAGCGAGTCAAAAACACAAGTCTGAGTTCAGGTTGGCGTGGTTTTTTTATAGTTTTTACGTCATTTAGTCTTTTTCCTCAAGTTCTTCAATTAGCAAAAAGTTCTGGTTATAAAGGGAATTTCAGTGCTGGCTTATTAGCAACTATATTTTTAATAGTTAACTTTATAAATAATGGTTTAAGTAGAGCAGAAAACCTAGATTGGGCCAGTCTTCTTGTCCTGACGGCTATTATGATAGGCATCGCCTCGCTTGTAGCTATGCCAGTTATCAACGCAATGAATTATTATTTGACGCATAACAACGAGGGACAAAATACTTTTGATATCAAACCAAATTTCCTTCTGATAGCGGTAATGCTCGTAGTTGCCGGTTTTTACATTCTTTCTGGCTTTTATTCGGAAACGAATACCTCTTATTAAAATGTTATCAACAATAATTTATGGATTAATTATAGGGGCAATCAATGGTTTGCTTTGGGGGGCTATACTTGGGCCGGCCAAACTTTCCAATTACAAAAACAATATTAGAATGTTTTTCGTGAGAGTCGGGGTTTTTGTATTATTCATTTTTTAGTCTGCTCCTAATCCCTTTTATGATCCAGAATGCTCCTCCTCCGACAATCGCCAGTGTTAGTAAACCTGTAAGGGTATCGCCAGCGTTAGTTTCTGCCTCGCCTTGGACTGCCACAGGTGAAGGGGACGATTGTGTTGTTTTACCTTTTACTTCTGGTGAGGGTATTTGGGATCGTGTTGGGGACGGCGATGGTGTTGGTACAATGTATGGCTTGAATGATGGTTTCGGGGATGAAATAGTATACTTTGGCGTTGTGTACGGGATTGTGCCTCCCTCGGGGTAAGTTGGGTATCGGCAAGAATACCCGGCGTCACCGCAAGTATAGCTCCCGCTGTCTGAAGGACACGAGTGCCATCTATGGCACCCGCTCCTATGAGCGCTTACTACATTTGGATTAATGACAAAAGCTGCGAAAAGCAGCAAGGTGGGCAGGAACCATTTTTTGATTCCTTTAATGTTTCCCTTCCTAGAAGTTTAATTAAACAGCAAATTATACAATTCGGCTAAGGTTTTAGCAATCAATAAGCTACGAAGTTTTCTTAATTTTTTTGGAGTCACATTAGTTTTTAGGCTGCCGAAGGACACTACGGACGCGACCAACAACTACTTTTAGCCAGCCGCTTTGTATAAACCCCTCCCGCCAAGGACAATCAGAATTTGGGGGTATAGGGTCCGAAACTCACCTCAGCAACAAAGATACACCCCATAGTTTGACAATTATTCGTTTTAGATATATTATTAACGTCTTACTGCCCCGAGAGGGCAGTTTTTTTATGAGAACGAAAATACTTCCAGTTTTAGTCATACTTTTTGCTTCTGTGCTCCTGTCCGCATGTGAAAGTAGTTCGACTGGATCGGTACAAGGAATTGATTCTACTTTTTCTAGGGATGACGACCCGAAAACTGAGCGGTCTTACCCTGATAGGGACTGTGCTGATTTTAGTTCACAAAGCGAGGCACAAGACTTTTTTGAAGAAAATGGTGTAGATTCTGATCCGCATAATTTAGACAGAGATGGTGATAGTATTGCCTGCGAATCTTTATGACAATACACCATAAGTCAAAACGCCCTAAAGGAGGTGAATCTTCTTGAGAAATTTACTAGGTTCTCTTTTTAAAATATTGGGGGTAATAAGTGGGATTGTTTTTGGTTTGTGGGGACTAATTGTTCTGGTGGGAGTTGTTAATGAGGTGGCTGGTTTTTTTGGAGTTGTTGTTGGATTTATGCTATTTCCAGTAATGTTTGTTGTAGCACCTTTTTATGCTCTTGTTGCTTGGGGAAATTGGCTACCTTTAATAATTGTTTATGGTGGAGGAATATTAACAGCAATATTATATGGAATAGGTTCATTAATATCTGGAGAAGAATAAAACAGAAGCTTTTTTTATGGAAGGTCAAAATATAAAATGGATCAAAACTTTTAATCACTTCCTTTGCGGAAGGCAATTTTTTAGTTACAGTAAAATACTGTGCTTGGTCCATGTGAGACTATAATTCGGAAATCGCCCCCTCACAAAAATATCGGCTCAAACTCTCCTCTAATTTTTCAAAATAGGGCTTCGTGAAAACGAAACTACAGGATAGTTGAAGTAGGGTAGTTGAGGCTAAATGCCGAAATTGACAATTTTTCAATATTTTTAATTTTGAGGCTAATTCGAGGCTAGGGCGTTAACGTCGCATTACATCTATTGTGCGACGCTTTAGACGATGGTCGAACTTATTTTTTTCCAAGTATTGCCAGGGTTGCAGCAACAGAAGAATTGTCAATATTATGTAATTTTACTCGATCATTAAATCGCTCCCTGAGCGGCGTTAAAAATTCATCTGCCCATGATGGAGTTAATACTGCTACGTGGGCAAAATCGACGACAATTTCCTCGTCCCCTGAAATTTGATTTAGTGTTGGTTGAAATGCCAACCAAGCCTCTTTTCCTGAAGGGCGTGATACAAGTGTAGTGCCGAATTTTTTTAATTGAATTATCATAATAAACTCTTAAAGCCGATTGTAACGAAACATCCTCTTATCGACGTCTTTGCGTGTTGAACATTAATATCGGTGTCGTGCTCTTTTAAGTATAAATAAGAATCGCCTGTTTGAAAATATAGCGTAAGTGGGTTATCGACTATAATCGACCTTACAAATTTTAACCCATTCCCTCGGGTTTCAGGGTAACGTCCAGATATTGTTTCCGTAAATGCCACTTTCAATGCCTCGTCGGCATTAGTTAGTCCTGGTCGTACACGCTTTAGAGTTGCTAAGATACCTAGTCCACGGTCAGCTAATACAACTTTTTTATTTTTCATATCATACGAGAAGAGAATACCAGTAATATCTGGCCAATTGCCCAAATTATGGTCAAATGAATTGTTGCCAATTTCACCAGCTGCAGCTGTAACAAGTGAGGCTTTACTGGAGGGTGCAATTCTACTAAGTTGTGATTGAAATTGTTCAAGCCTAGCCTGGAACACGTCTCGTGTCTGGCAATACATTTCAGGACTTGGTTCGGCTGCCTGAGATGCTTCTACCCAGTGTCGAGCGATAGAGTCAACATCTTGTAGAAATTGCTGAATATCTGCTTGCAGAAAATACCTATGACCGAGTGGGCCACTTCGTATCGAATGTACACGCCCAGCAGAGTCCCACCTTCTGAGAGTATCAATTGAAATACCGAGCAATTTTGCAGCATCTCCTATCGAAATCAGCTTATTTTGCATATTTAGTTTTGACAACCTATGCATATTCTAGCAAACCTATGCAAACCTATGCAACCCTGTGATAACCTATGCAAACCTATGCAACCCTGTGATAACCTATGCAAAAGGGTGTTTGTGGCTATTCTAGCTTCACGTGGGCCTGAAAACTATTGCTTTTTTTCACTTTATTAGCTAATCTAGTTTTACCTTTTGATGACCCAAGAATAGTAAATCTATTCTTCAGGGGGTAATTGTTAATTTGAACCTAAATAAAATACACGAGGTTTGAAGCAAGAAGTATTTTGATTATCGCTTCGCTCAAAATAGGGTAGATGTTTCTAGAAATCTAGCGATTTCTGCGGTGCTCCCGAGTCTGACTCGGTGCGCGCCTGAGGAATCCCCACTTTTTTGCGTCAAATACGTTAAAAAAGCGAGGCTCGCCGAAGGCGGTTTACGTTCTTAAGGCAGATTAGATAGTTCACAATTAATATCTAAAGACTCAAGATCCATTCTATAATTTTTTCATTAACCGTTAAGGTTTCGACCGTTTCTTTTTCAGTGGGATCCTTTCCTGCATGTATCACTCCGTTTCTAGTTTTATCATAACGATTACACCATCGGCTCCAGAGTTCCTTCTTTTCATTTAACCCCTTGCCTTTCAATTGCTTCATTAGAACGTTTAATCGCTCCTTAGTTCGCCAACTTTTATCAAGTATTACTTTTGTTTGTTTTTTATCATTACCTTTTTTTTCTAATTCTGAAATTAGGAAATTTTCTATGAATATTTCTAGCGCTTGGAATGACTCAACAATTGCAAGTGTGTAGTCTTTTGAATTTAACGAGTTTTTAGTATTAAACAAAAGTAACTTGTACAGTTCTGGTTTTTTGCCTAGAGACAGTAAAGAACTTATTTGTTTAAGTTCATTTTTTGACCTGTTTATCATTGCAGTTTTAACATTAAGATTTGTTATATAGTAACCAAGTCTTTGTTTGCGAAAATAAATTAGATTAATTTTCAATGTTCCTAGTCTGCGAACATGGATTTCATTTGTAATCGACCTATAATTGTCTATTATTCGGTTAACGATTAACAACGATTTGTCGTGAATAGAGTTTAAAAGATGATCACGCTCTTTCTCTTTTAATGAATCGACATTCTCGGGCAAACCAACATTAAGTTGAATGTATAATTTGGTGTACCTGAATAGTCCGTGCGAATCATCCATTTTTTCAATGTTGATCCCAGTAATAAAAGACTCCCAGCCCTCACCTGGGCTAAATGGTATCCTTGGTCCAAGGATAGTGCTCTTTTTAAAATAGATTTCACGATCATCAGCATATAAATCTATAT
Organism: Candidatus Curtissbacteria bacterium RIFCSPHIGHO2_12_FULL_41_17; assembly: GCA_001774945.1. Classification (GTDB taxonomy): domain Bacteria; phylum Patescibacteriota; class Microgenomatia; order Curtissbacterales; family GWA2-41-24; genus 2-12-FULL-41-17. The sequence continues at coordinate 8,480 of MFBL01000006.1, read as the reverse complement.
TCTGTGACTCTCCGTCTGCGGTTTTTGCTCTATCAGTCCAAATCTTCTGAAACGTTACAAGAACTTCAGTGTTTTCTTCCGGAATCTTCACTGTCATTTCATGAAAATTTGGTATGTGTAAGCAGTAAGGAATATTGGCTTCTATTAAAACGTTCCCAAAGTCGAAATCTGCTATTGCTGTAGTATCAATGTACGAGTAAGAAACATGAGTTTTATATAATTCTGTGCCTGGTTTTAAGGATATGTTGCTTATTTCAGATTTAATTCTTTCCTCAACTTCTTTCTGAGGGACTTTTCTAAGCGCTTCTCCGTCCACTAAAGTATGAAGCTTCATCGGCGCATCCATGTCGTCAAACTTTATGTCAGCAGTTATTCTTGTAATGTTTTTTATTCTCCTAGGATCACTCACGAGTTGATTGTATAGTTCGTGAAGATTTAAAACAAATATGTCGGAATTCTGAAACCTCGACATCCCCACGAAAAGAAGTTTAATAATTAGGCCGCTTTTGGCACAAAAACGTCTATTCTAAATCGAATATCGCTTGCAGGTCTTGAAAGCCTTGTAAAATCGGTCAATTCAACTCCTTCTTCAATTATAGTTGGCATTGTTACTTCTCTATAACCGTCAAGGATTGGTTGATCATATTCTGCGTCATCATTAGCTTGAACCCAGAAGGGCGGAAATTGAGGATTTTTATACATTCTTTTCAACAATTCCCTGTACCAATCTTCTCTCGCATCAAATGGAGTATCAGCAACAAAGATTGCTATGTGTTTCTGGAGTTGCTCATCCCAACCTGGGATTTCTCTTAGGCTTTTGTCAAAGAGAACCTCGAGCCATTGCGGTCGCTGAGCTCGAACGTTTTTCGCGAATGGGAAAGTCCTATTCGCAGCGGAATTGACATTTAACAATTTGCCAGTAAAGTCCCTAAGCATAACTGGCATGTCGAAGGCATCCAAAAATGTTTCTGTGTGATTGACCCAATAACTAAGTTCTGCCTCTGTTGGCGCGATTCCAGCAAGAAAGTAGCCCTGCCCGACAGCCTCGTGCGTTAATTGCAAAAGCCCGAAAAGTAGTTCGAGTTCTTCTTTTTTCGGCCTAACTTTATCTCTCTCAAGATCACTTAGGTGAAACGTATCCCACCCCAAAATCTCACAAACTTGTGCTTGCGTTAACTTAACCTCTGAATTTCTCCAGTGCCAAATGAAACCTCCAACAGATGTTCGCCTTTCCATAATGGAGAAATTATAAATATTTTAAGGTTAAAAGGCAAAAGATTTTGCCAACACGTTGTTTTTCTCTTTGCAATTGGTTATTCTATTCTTACCTTTTGATGACCCAAGAATGGGTTTAACCATTCTTGGGGTTCCGCAGTAAAATCAAGGCTAAAAGGGATAGACTCCGTAGGAATTCCCACATTCTTGCGCCAAATCCGCTGATCATAAACACTTAGATGCATGGCAGAAGCCGAGACAAGGTTAAAAGAAAGTGAAATCGAAAAAACTTTAAACCCCATTCTTGAAGCTTTAATACGGATGACTAATGAAGGTGAAATAGATTGACGATTTGTGCAAAGTGAAGAGTTCGATTTACCACTAATTACTTCTGAAGTAAATGGCATAGTTATTGAAATTCCTCCTATTACTCAAAGAAAAAGTTTACTGTTGGAAGCTGCAAACAATACTTTTAATCTTCGCTTTACATTGCCAGATTCAGAATTACGTCATCAGATTTCAAAAGAATTGTTTGGTGGAACTCCGGAATTACAGCAGTCAGCATTTAGAAGAATTTTTGATGCTGCATTATCTTCGGCTAAAAAAGGGATACAGCGTAAATATCCAGCAAAAAAGCTAACAACAGAGGCATTACATCAACTTCAAGCAACGCTTTCTGCGAAATAAATTAACCACCTTAACACCATTTTGAAAAAAAACGGCCGTTTTTATGCGATTGCTTGCCTCAGAAAAAAGTAAAATGGGGGTAATTTAGAGCACTAATAGCTTAGGAATTAGAAACAGCAAAATATTTTTCGTATGAAAACTGCAGACCAATACTGTTTTGATCAGTACGACCTAAGAAACATTGACAGGTACTGGAACGTAAATTTCTAATTTACCTCTGGGGTTCCCAATAAATCGAAAGTGACCTTCGTCTATCATTTGGAGCGAATCCCCTCTAAGCTCATCTAATATACTTTCATCACATATCATCGGTGTCCCTAGATTCGTCTCTAGCAGAATATCTACGGCTTGTAAAACAGCCTCTTCAGAGGGGAGTATTCCTTGGGATTCAAATGATATTTCTGTTGTTTCCACTCTTTGCCCCTCAGGGTGTCGAGCACGCGCAAAAGCTGCTATTATCTCCCCCGTTTCTTCATCACGAAAAAGAATATGGAATCTTGAAGAATCACCGTCTAGTTTCCTCGAACCAAAATAAGCCAAGTCTTTTAATCTTTGCTTGACTCTTTCCTCGAATATTACTCGTTCAGGAGTATCTAGTTCTGGTAGTGGCATAAGAAGGAAGTTTACTCTAGAGTAAACTTAAATGCAACAATTATCATTTTTCCACTTTTTAGCATCTTGTTTTACTCAATAATATTCGTTAGACTAATTCTTCTTGTAAATTATCAAAAAGGAGGTGAATAGAGAATGATTAAAGGATTAGAAGCGGTTTTACTATCTTCGGAAAATGCCGCAAATCTGGCAGAATTTTACAGAGAAAAAGTCGGTCTAAAGCAAGGGGAAGAAATGGAAATAGGTGATAAAGGCGAAAAAGGTTTTGATTTTCAACTCGAAGGAGCAAATCTTTATATTTTGGATCATTCCGATGTTAAAGGTAAAAGCAAAGAACCTGCACGCGTTATGTTTAATCTCGAGGTAGACGATATCGAAAAGGAAGTTAAAAGATTAAAAGATGAGGGAGTTAAAGCAGTTGCCGATATTTACCACGTTGAAGGCTATGGACTAATTGCCACCTTTGAAGATCCTGACGCTAATTACTTTCAATTCGTGCAAGTAAGGGCAAGTTGACAACTTTATTTTTAAAGTTTACATTTAAGTTGCAGTAAGGGGGTGATTAACTTGAAAGATCTGAAAAGTTGTTTTACTCCTCATAGTTTAACTCACAACGTTTTTGGCATCGGCTTAGGGCTTTTGTTGGTAGGGCTTTTTCCTGCTTTAGGCGCCCAAGCACTTGTTATTGGAATTATTGTTGCTGTTGCGGCCTTGGCCTACGATTACTTGATGGTTAAATGAGATAGGCCAGACGTCAAAATCGGATTGAATCTTGCTGAGAACCTCAGAGTAGTTGACTGAGGTTTTCTTTTTGTAAAATTACCCAAATGTCTAAAAAAGAAATTTTGGCCCAAGAGGATTTGGAGATCACTGCCGCAACTGCCGGCGCAGCACCAATTATCCTACCGGGAAGAGTAATTTCCATATTCCCGGCACTTGCCCACAGAAATTTCCAATTGTATTTTGCAGGCCAGGCAATTTCCTTAATTGGGTTTTGGCTTCAGCAGGTTGGCATGGGCTGGTATGTTTTTCAACTCACCCATTCGGCTTTTTGGGTTGGAACAGTGGCCGCCCTTGGGGGATTACCCTTTTTATTCGTAACACCGTTTGCCGGTGTTTTTATAGATAAAGTTAACAGGCAAAACTTACTTATATGGACTCAAGTGGTCGATGCTTTTATTGCATTGGTTTTAGGTGCATTAATCATTACCCACAGCGCCGGCCTGGCAATTATTATTCCCTTGGTAGCGGTTAATGGCTTAATTGGGGCCGTTGATCTTCCGGCAAGGCTTACTTTTATTGTCGAGATGGTCGGCAAACGTGATTTGGCGTCGGCCATTCCCATCAATAACGCTGTTTTCAACGGAGCCCGCTTTGTCGGCCCGGCTCTTGCTGGTGCTTTAATTGCGTCCTTTGGGGTTGGTTGGACTTTTATTCTTAATGCCCTAAGTTACATTCCCGGAATTTGGGCAATTTACGCCATGCGGCCTGTTTACAATTACAGACCGGAAGTAGATATTCATCCTCTCGAATCTTTAAAAACCGGTCTTAGATATTCATTTACCCACTCACAAATTTCTATCTTTATCACTTTGGCCGCATTAAGTGCGATTTTTATCTGGCCTTACCAAACACTAATGCCGGTAATTGCCCAAAACGTATTCCATACTGGCGCAGGAGGCTATGGCTCTCTTCTTTCGGCAATCGGCGCAGGCAGCTTAGCCGGTGCCATTTTCGCCTCTGCCATGTCCAGGAAGGATAACAAGGGTATATTGATACTGGCCGGTTTAGTAATATCCAGTCTTGCTTTAATTCTTTTTACCTTAAATCGCAATTTTGCTGTTGCCCACGTACTCCTGTTTATAATCGGATTTGCTCTTTTAATTGAAGTTGCCACTTTAAATACTTTAGTTCAGTTGGTTTCGCCCGATAACATGAGAGGAAGAATTATGGCGGTTTACATAACGATGTTTGTCGGAATGATGCCTCTTGGCAATGCCCTTTCCGGTATTATTGCCCAAAAAACTTCAGCCATGTTTACAATTGGTTTAGGAGCAGTTATTGTTTTTCTAGTTGGTATTGCCCTTTATCTTAAAGGTACCTTTTCAAATTTTTCCAAGAACGATTTGCCTGTCTAGTCCTTAGGCGGTACAATCCAAGAAATGAAAAACCGGACCTTTTTGATTCATGATTGGGAAGGCTATCCGCAGGAAGGTTGATGCTGTTCCTTCTCTATGATATTAATTTTTACGACAATCCATAAAAAAGCCGATGCACTAAAAATCGGCAAAGCGCTTTTAAAGCTAAAATTAATCGCTTGTTACAATTTATTCCCGGTTGAATCAGCTTATTGGTGGAAGGGCAAAATTCTGGACGATAACGAAACTCTAATGATTTTAAAAACCAAAGAAGCAAATTTTGATAAATGCCAAAGTTATATCAAGAAGCATTCCGGTTACGAAGTCCCAGAAATTGTCGCAATCAAAGCTTCCAAAGTCGACAAGTCTTATTTGGGTTGGATTAACAAAGAGACAAAACGATAACTTTTACCTTTTTAACTCTTGTAAACGAGCATCCGATATTCCAAAATGATGGGCGATTTCATGTTGGACAGTGTCCACGATCAGATTTTTGATTGCATCCATATCGCCTCTTGAAATTAATTCAATTGGGCCTTTAAAAATTGTAATTTTGTCCGGGAGTCTGACAGCAAGACCTCGTCCCCAAGTTGTTTTTGGTACACCTTGATATAGTCCAAGCAGAAGCCGTCCTTTGGCAATATCGACAGTCGGCCAGTCCTCAACTACCACCTCCACATTCTCCATCTTTTCTTTAAATTCTTCCGGCAAATTTACCAGTGCTTCAGCCACCAATTTTTTAAAATCAGCCTTTGTCATTTAAGTCTGCTAAAATTATCTCATGCCGGCAATATTTTTTGCTCTAATTTCATTTCTGGGATGGGGGATAGGTGACATTTTTGGAACTGTAGCTACCAGAAAAATTGGAGCTTACTCAACTACATTTTGGTATATATTACTTCAAGTCCCAATTTTTGCTATTGGAATACCATTTTTCACTGGTCATCTCCAAAATCTTACTCTAGAAATATTAATTTTAAATACGACTCTTGGTCTTATCGGCACAATTGGTCTTGTTGCTTTTTATGAAGGTTTGAAAGTTGGTAATGCTGCTTTAGTTGGAACAATTGCTGCATCTTTCGCTGCCCTGACTGTGTTGCTTTCGATAATTTTCCTAGGCGAAAGTGTTTCACTTCAGCAATCAATGGCAATTGTTATTATTTTTATTGGTCTCATTGGTTCAACTCTTGATATTAAAAGTCTAATAAGCCGTAAATTAATTGTCGATAAGGGAATCTGGATGGGGGCAGTTGCAATGCTTTCTTGGGGGATCTACTGGGCATTTATCAAAATTCCTATAAAAGAATTAGGCTGGTTTTGGCCTGGGTACATTTCCATTTTGGCTTCTTTACCTGGAATATGGCTGTTTATTAAATTGAGAGAAATTAAATTAACTAAACTTAACTTTAAAGGGTCTTTTTATCCATTATTTGCAAACGCCCTTTTATTAGGAGTTGGAGCTTTAAGTTTTAATTTGGCAATTGAGAAAGGATTTACGTCAATAGTCGCCCCAATTGCCGGTTCTTACCCGACGATTTTTGTATTGCTTGCCTATCTAATTTTCAGGGATCCGATTACAAGACAGCAAATTGCCGGAATTATCATTACCCTTTTCGGAATCGTCATGCTTTCTGTTTTTAGTATCTAAAATGTTCAAGCAAAAATTAACTTTTAAAAATTCTCGCAATCTAAATCTTTCAGCCGTTTTTGAGGGCGAGGATAAGGATGCACCGGTTATTGTGATGTGTCATGGATTTCATAGTTCAAAGGACAACCCGATTTCCACTGGAGCACTGGCACAAAAATTAGTAAAACGTGGCCTTTGTGTTTTTCGCTTTGATTTTACCGGCCATGGCCAGTCTGAAGGCACAATTGACGAAATTACTCCGCTTGGCGCCCTGGATGATCTGGAATGTGCTGCCAAGATTGTAGGCAAAAGAGATTTTGCACTTTACGGTTCCAGCTTTGGAGGTTACGTTTCCCTGCTTTATGCTCGTCAAAATCCGGTTCTGGCGCTTGCCCTCAAGGCACCGGTTTCGGACTGGAATACGGCCCGGGTTTCCACAAACCGAGGGATTAAATTTCGACAAGAAACCAAAAACATTGGTATCTATAAGCTTGCAGAAAATATTAAAACACCTACCTTAATCATTCACGGCGATCAGGATGATGTCGTACCGTTTTCTCAAAGCCAGAAGCTTTATGATTCGCTTAGGTGCAATAAAAAACTTGAAATTATCGAAGGTGCTAATCATGACATTAGAAGTAAAGACTTAGAAAGAGCTAATGTCCTAATTGCCGAGTTCTTTAAAGAAAAGCTTCTAACCCACCCTTAAAGAATACTTTTTGAGAGGATACCTTTTTCTACTGGTCTGCAAGTTATTCTAGAAATGTAGCGACCAAAGATACTACGTGTTGTTCATGCATAGCTTTTGCTCTTTGGTCATTATCTGTCAAATTTACGAGAAAGCCTTGTATAGAATTGAAATGATGGAACTCACCCGGGAAAATTTTAGCCGAAGCTGAAGGTTGGTAAGAATTAACACCAGTGGATCTTACAATATAGGATACTCTTAAGCTTATTGGATCCCCATTTATTTCCCCCCGCAATTCATGCATCAGAAAGATCTTTGTTTCTCCATCAATCGGCGTACCAAGGCTTACCTCCAACGATTCTGCGCCTTTTGATCTTTTAATCTGTTCTTTCTTTTTTAATAAAGCTTTCAATCGTTCGTAAGCGGCTTGGAATTCTAAGGAAGGTCTTAATTCTGTAGCTTCCGTCATAATATATTTAGAATAATATTGCACTTTTCATACTGTGTCAAATTTCCTTGAACTAACTTCCGCCTTCTGCTTTAATTGATTTCACTATGAATAAGAAGAAGCCATTTAATCCCGTCGACCCCAAACAGGATTTTGTGGTGATGGAAAAACGGCTGCTTGAGTATTGGCAAAAGCAGGGGATCGTCAAAAAATATTTAGAGAAAAATAAGCAAAGCTTGCGGTCCTCGACAAAGTCTGTGGGCCTAAAAAATTCAAAGAAAAAGTTCTCTTTCTTAGATGGCCCAATTACCGCTAACAATCCCATGGGTGTTCACCATGCCTGGGGCAGGACTTATAAGGATCTATGGCAGCGTTTTTACAATATGCGCGGATTTAAACAGCGTTTTCAAAATGGATTCGACGAACAGGGTTTATGGGTAGAAGTCGAGGTCGAAAAAGAACTGGGCTTTAAAAATAAAAAGGATATTGAAAAATTCGGCATTGATAAATTCGTTAACCTTTGCAAAGAGCGCGTCAAAAAGTATTCGGCGATTCAGACGGAGCAGAGCAAGCGTCTTGGTTATTTTATGGACTGGGGAAATTCATATCATACTTCAAGCGACGAAAATAACTATGCCATCTGGCACTTTTTAAAGGTATGTCATGAGAAAGGCTATTTATATAAAGGTAGGGATTCTGTTCCGTGGTGCCCAAGATGTGGTACTGCAATTTCCCAGCATGAAATTTTAACAGAAGAATATCAGGAGATTACTCACAAAGCGGTATACGTCAATTATAAAATAATAACTCAGAACTCAGAACTCAAAACTCAAAACTTATTAGTCTGGACGACGACTCCCTGGACACTTCCCTCTAATGTGGCGATAGCAGTCAATCCCGATTTGGATTATGGATTATGGACTATAGATGGGCAGTCAGTAATTCTTGAAGTAACAAGGGCAAAAGCAATTGATATTAAAGAAAAACCTAAAGAAAAATTTAAAGGCTCAAAACTGGTTGGTTTAACTTACGAGGGCATTTTTGACGAACTACTTGCGCTTAAAG
>MFBL01000005.1 GCA_001774945.1 Candidatus Curtissbacteria bacterium RIFCSPHIGHO2_12_FULL_41_17 | reverse complement strand
TTCTCCAACTCTTACCATCTGGGCGATAATCGGCGGAAAAGCAGGATTAGTAGCCAAAGGCTGATACAAAGACGAGCCTCTTTCAACTTTAGTTATTGCATAATCTATACCTTCCTTATAAGTAGGGCTGGCTAAAAGGTCGGCCACCACCTTAAGGGCGGTAATTATCGGTATACCGGCACCGATAAGAAGCCCGAAAGTTCTGGTAAACTGGGCCAAAATTAAAGTCTTTCTGATTTTGCCCCAGATGGGAAGGCGCAAAACTAGCCTGGAAATCAGTTTGCTTCCTTTTTCCGTTCTTGAAAATACACGAAAGCCGTATATGGCGGCAGAAAGAAGCATAATCAAAAGCCACCAAAAACCGCGCATGAAATCAGAAACAAATATTAAAACACGTGTTGGTAATGGCAATGGCGCATTGATTTCCGTGTAAAGACTGGTCAACTTCGGGATCACAAAAACCATCATTACTGAAATCACCATTATCATCACAATAACGACGATCGCAGGATAAATAAAGGCACCCTTAGTCTTGGATTTGAATTCTCTTTCTTTTTCCAGAGTTTCTGCCAGTTTATTTAAAATTTTATCTAATACCCCTCCGGTTTCACCTGCCTCCACCAGCTTTATATAAATAACATCAAAAACTTTTGAGTGCTTTGACAGTGATTGTGAAAGCGACAAACCTCCTTCAATATCAGCCACAACCGCAGCTAAAACATTGGCAAATTCCTGGCTCTTGGATTGCTTTTCCAGAATAACTAAAGCATCTGCAAGAGGTAAACCAGAAGCAATCATCGTAGAAAGCTGTCTTGTAAAATTAACTACCTCGTTTTCAGAGGACCCGCCGAGTTTGGGAAGTGCTTTAATAAAGGGAAGGGCAAGACTTTCGCGCTTTTTGATTTCAGTTGGAACTAACCCCTCTTTTTGTAAAGTCAAAACCAGAGTTTTTTCGTCAAAAGCCTCAACTTCACCTTCAAACCTTTTTCCGCTAATATCACGTGCTGCGAATTTATAAAGCGACATCGTTTATTCTTCCTGCTCACCGGATGTTCCGGAAACCAAACGCTCAAGCTCATCGCCGCGCAGGCTGTAGGTTCGCGCAACATCCAAGGCAATTCTTCCGGATCTGACCAAGAAAGCCAACGACGCATCAATGAGTATCATGCCTGCCTCGCCTGAAGTTTGGATAATGTTATCAATCTGATGAGTTTTGCCTTCCCGAATAGCTGTCTGGACAGCTGAACTGGAAAGAAGAATCTCAACGGCCGGCAAGCGTCCGCCGCCAATTGCCGGAACCAGCCTCATCGAGATTATGCCGGCAATCGTTGCCGCAAGCTGCATCCTGACTTGAACCTGCTGATTTTCCGGAAAAACGTCAATTATTCTGTCTACTGACTGCGCTGCGGAATTAGTATGCAATGTGGCAAAAACCAAGTGGCCTGTTTCTGCGATAGTAATTGCGGCTGCGATGGTTTCATAGTCTCTCATTTCACCGACCAAAACAACATCCGGGTCTTCGCGCAAAGCCGATCTTAGGGCGACCTCCCACGAATGCGTATCCAAATGCATCTCCCTTTGGGAGACTAAACCCTTTCCTTTTGGATAAACATACTCGATCGGATCTTCTACGGTTAAAATATGCACAGGTCTCGTCTGATTTATTTCATTGATAATTGATGCTATCGTCGTCGATTTGCCGTGTCCTGTCGGTCCGGTTACCAAAATGAACCCCTGGCGCATTTTTGCAAAATTATGGCAGATTTTAGGCAAGTTTAGTTCTTCTATCGATTTTATATAAGACGGAATTAACCTTAAAGCTGCCGAAAGATAACCTTTCTGAAAGTATGCATTTACCCGAAATCGGGCAACATCACCCAAAGCAAAAGAAAAATCCAGCTCTTTGTTAACTAAAAGTATTTCCTTCTGGTCGGATGCTAAAAGTTCAAAAATTAAGCTCTCGGTATCTTCGGGTGTTAAAAAACTTGAGGCAACGGGCATCAATTGTCCGTCTATTCTTATAACAGGAGGAGAACCCACAATAAGGTGTAAATCTGAAGCTTCTTTTTTGATAACTATTTCTAAAAGTTCCTGTATAGACATAATTAGTTAGTAGTTAGTAGTTAGTAGTTAGTAGTTAGTAGTTAGTAGTTTGTAGTTTGTAGTACGAGGCTACCAACTACTTACTACAAGCTACCTACTCTTCGGCTACCCTTAAAACTTCCTCCATCGACGTTATTCCCTCAACAACTTTTAAAAAACCATCCTGTTTCATGGTAATCATTCCTTCATCGATTGCTATTTTTTCAATCTGCTGAGCGGTTTCTCTTGCCAGAATCATTCTGGTAATTTTTTCGGAAACCACCAAAACCTCAAAAATACCGATTCTTCCAAGATAACCCGTGTTATTACATTCCTTACAGCCGCGGCCGGTAAAAAGAGTAATCTCTTTCTTTTTATTAAAATCATAAAGATTTTCTAAAACGGCTTTCAATTTAATTAAAATCTCCTCAGAAGCTATTTTTGACTCTTTGCATGACGGGCAAATTCTTCTGACAACCCGCTGACCCGCAACGCAAGTAACGGTTGAGGAGATTAAATATGGCTCCGCATGCATGTCCAAGAGTCTGGGCAAAGCGCCGGAGGAGTCGTTTGTATGCAAGGTCGAAAATACCAAATGGCCGGTTAACGAAGCCTGGATAGCCAAATCTGTAGTTTCAGCATCCCTAATCTCTCCGACCATAATAATGTTTGGATCCTGTCTTAAAAAGGAACGCAGTCCTGAAGCAAAAGTTAATCCGGCTTGTGTGTTTACCTGAACCTGGTTAACTCCCGGAATTTGGTATTCGATAGGATCCTCAAGTGTCATAATGTTAACCTTGGTGGAGTTAAGTTTTGAAAGAACAGAATAAAGAGTTGTCGTTTTGCCCGAACCTGTTGGGCCGCAGATTAGAATAATTCCATGCGGCCTGGCTATATTCGCATCCAAGTTATGAAGCGCTTTACCTCTTAGGCCCAACTCGGGCAATGACGGTACTCCGCCGGTTTTTTTAAGAAGCCTCATGACAACTTTTTCACCATAACTGGTTGGCAAGGTTGAAAGCCTTAAATCTAAATCCTCACCGCCGGCTTTAAAATTAAATCTTGCGTCCTGCGGAAGACGCTTTTCGTCAATTTTCATATTCCCCAAAATTTTTATCCTGGAAACAATAGCATCGTGAATTCTTCTGGGAAGAATCAACTTCTCGTGTAATATTCCGTCAATGCGATATCTTATTCTGGTCTCGTTTTCAAGAGGTTCAATGTGTATGTCTGAAGCACGGACTTTGATGCCGTATTCCAAAAGCGTCGATACAATTCTGGCTACCGGCGCCTCGCCGATTACCCCGGTTATCCCAATCTCCGGAATTAGTGCCGTTGATATGCTTGGAGCAGCTTCCTTTAGGGCCTCGCCGACTTCAAATGAAAGTCCGCGGGTATATTGTTCTGCAATTGCTCTTGTAATTGACTGGGCGGTTGCGATATAGGGCCTGACTGCAAATCCCGACTTCTTTTCAGCAAACTCCAAGACCTGGAGGTCCAACGGGTCGACCATCGCCACGGATAATGTGTCTCCCTCTTTTGCAAACGGTATAACGGTGAATCTTTTGGCTACTTCTTCGGGTAAATATGCTAATACTTCCGGGGAAATCGGCTGTTGGTCAATTGCAACATAGGGAACCCCAATTATAACGGCTTTTGCCTGAGCTATCTGGGCATCATTTGCCCAACCCATATGCTCAATTATTTTTTCGGTGGTTTCCTGCCTGCGCTTTGCCTCATTTTTGACAAAAGTTGCCTGCTCACTGGTTAAAACACCCTTTTTCCCCAAAATGTCTTCTAAGGAAGCCTGAGAGTCAGGCCGGTTTTGTGAAAGCTGTTGCCCTTTATCCGTTAATTTGATATTCTCGCTTTGGGCAGTTGTCGCCATTTTAACTACGTTAATATTAACTAGCAAAATTGCTAGCTAATTTGATCATAACAAATAAACATCACAAATTGAAAATTTGTTAAAAAATATGTCTGTTTTTCAATGCTTCTTAATAATTGGCAATAAGTCTTCGCAGCTTGCAGAAATTCAAAAGATCACCGATAAGCTGAAACTCAATATTAACAAACCTTCCGTAGATTTACTGGTAATTGAACCTGAAGCCGGCTTGACGCTTGCAAAAGAGAAACATATATCTATTGATCAAATTCGAAGGCTCAAACAAAATTTGTATCATAAACCGATTCATCTTCCTTTAAAAGTCATTATAATCAAAAAAGCCCAGCGTTTAACACAAGAAGCCCAAAATGCTCTTTTAAAAATACTGGAAGAGCCACCACGGCATGCCATTATCATAATGCTATCATCTGATAAAAAATCACTTCTTGAAACAATCATTTCCCGGGTAATTACCATTCAGGCAAAACAGGATATTGAGAAGTGCGCCTCAAAGCAAATCTCTTTATTGACAAAAAACGAACTCGAACTTCTGGAAGAAACTGCCAGTATTGACAATCCAAACGACTGGCTCGACAGTGAAATGCTTGCGCTTCATCAGGCTTTGGTTAGCAACATAAAATCAGGAAATCTAACCGACTTAAACAGGCAAACATCGATCATCGAAAGATGTGCCTATACGAAAAAGTTGATCGAGGCAAACGTCAATGCCAAGTTTGCAATTTATGATCTGGTATTTTCTACCTCCAAAATTTAACACACTAAGCCTCGTATAGCCTCAAAATAAGAGAGCTTGTTTTGTTCGCTTCGCTCGCAAAATAGCTTGCACGCGAAGCCAAAAATCTGTTAAAATTGACAGAATGGTCCAGATTTTGCAAAACTTGGTCCTGAACTAATTTCTAATGCCAAAGACTCATCGCTAATCACTAATTTATGGCAGATAATTCATCTTTTTTTACCGAAGGGAAAAAAATATGACAGAATCGTCATATACCGCTAAAGACATCCAGGTCCTTGAGGGTCTTGAACCCGTCCGTAAAAGGCCGGGAATGTATATCGGCTCAACGGATATCCACGGACTTCACGAATTGATAAAAGAAATCATCGACAACTCGGTCGATGAAGCCTTGGCCGGCTTTGCCAAAAATGTTTACATGGTCATTGATAAAGACGATAAGATTACAGTTGTTGATGACGGCCGTGGTATACCTGTAGAGCCGCACCCTAAAGTTAAAAAATCTTCACTCGAAGTCACCATGACTATGCTTCACGCGGGAGGCAAATTCGGCTCAGGGGCCTATAAAGTATCCGGAGGCCTCCACGGGGTAGGGGCCTCGGCTGTTAACGCACTATCCGACTGGATGAGAGTAGAAATCCGTCGTGACGGTAAACTATATGCCCAAGAATATAAAAGAGGCAAACCAATTACCAGCGTTCAACAGGTAACCAAATCCCAAATTCCCGAATTTATACCTAGTTTTAAAACCGGAACAGCTTCTATTTTCATTCCTGATAAATCGATTTTTTCAACACTTAAGCCGGACTTTAAAGTTATTGCCAAAAGCATAAAAGAAAGAGCATATCTGGTAGCCGGTCTATTTTTTCACCTTTACGATTTACGAACCGACATCCAGCTTAATTATTATTTCGACGGCGGTATTGAATCTTTAGTAAGGCATCTTAATAAAGACAAAATCGCCATCAACGAAAAAGTATTTTATGCGCATAAGGATTCAGGTGGCATTTTGGTAGAAGCCGCCATTCAGTATAATGACGGCTTTTCGGAAACCGTGGAGTCTTTTGCAAACGTTATTAACACCCACGAAGGAGGAACCCACTTAACTGGCTTTAGAATGGCTTTAACGCGCGCAATCAACGATTACGCGCGCAAAAATGGGTACCTCAAGGAAAAAGAAGATAATCTAACGGGTGAAGATATGCGTGAGGGGTTAACCGCTGTTATTGCCATTAAAATGAACTCTGAAACTTTGCAATTTGAAGGCCAGACTAAAGGCAAACTGGGAAATGCCGAAGTACAGCCACAAGTCAATCAGGTTGTTAAAGAAGCAATTGACACCTATCTTGAAGAAAATCCGCAGGATGCCAGAAGAATCATGGAAAAGGTCATTTTGGCAGCCAAAGCAAGACTGGCTGCGCGCGCAGCAAAGGATGCAGTTCTTAGAAAAGGCGCCCTGGAAGGAATGACACTCCCTGGAAAATTAACCGATTGTCAGGAAAAAGACCCGGCCCAATCTGAACTCTACATTGTCGAGGGTGACAGCGCAGGAGGCAGTGCAAAGCAGGGAAGAGACCGTAAATTTCAAGCCATTCTGCCGCTTCGCGGAAAAATCTTAAATACGGAACGGGCGCGCTTAGATAAAATTCTGGAATTTGAAGAAATTAAAACTCTGATAATAGCTCTTGGAACCGGAATAGGGGAAACAACCAATATCGACAAAGTCCGCTACCACCGCGTAATCATCATGACCGATGCCGATGTCGACGGAGAACATATTAGAACACTTCTTTTGACTTTCTTTTTCAGATATTTACCTGGGCTTTTCGAAAAGGGTTATGTCTATATTGCCCAACCGCCTCTTTATAAAATTTCAGCCGCCAAAGAACTTTTTTACGCCTATAGCGATGAGGAAAAAGATCAAATTATCAAAAACAAGGTTAATGGAAAAACAACAAGTATCCAAAGGTACAAAGGTCTTGGTGAAATGAACCCCGATCAGCTTTGGGAAACGACCATGAATCCAGAAAGTCGCATTATGAAAAAAGTAAATATCGAGGATGCAGCTGAGGCTGACCATGTCTTTTCGATGTTGATGGGCAACGAAGTTCCACCCCGTAAAAGGTTCATCCAGACGCACGCAAAGATGGCAACTTTAGATGTTTAATCCCTAATGGCAGATATAAGAACCTGTTCGCAAATTGTTCTAAAATCAACAATAACAATTTACTCTCAGAACCTTGCCTTTTGGCTCCGCCAAAACGTAGGAAATAATTATTTATTGCGATGGCAGATATAGGAAAGATTCAACCTGTCGAAATCATCGACGAAATGCAGCGTAGTTACCTCGATTACGCCATGAGCGTTATCGTCGCTCGGGCGTTGCCTGATGTACGCGATGGTCTAAAACCAGTCCACCGCCGCATTATTTATGCAATGCAGCGCATGGGCGTCACCCACTCTGCCCGTTACACAAAAAGTGCCAAAATCGTAGGTGAAGTTTTAGGCAAATATCATCCTCATGGCGATATTCCTGTTTATGAAGCACTTGTTAGGATGGCCCAGGATTTTGCCATGCGTTACCAACTGATAGACGGTCAGGGCAATTTCGGCTCCATTGACGGCGATCCGCCAGCTGCCATGCGCTATACGGAAGCAAGAATGGCCCAAATTACCGAAACGCTTCTTTATGACCTTGATAAAAAAACTGTTGATTTTTTGGATAACTTCGACGGCACCCTCAAAGAGCCTATATACCTACCGGCCGTTTTACCTAATCTTTTAATTAACGGAGCATCTGGAATTGCAGTAGGAATGGCTACCAATATTCCGCCTCACAATTTGACAGAAGTAATCGATTCTGCAGTTCATTTAATCGAAAATCCAGACGCATCGGTTGAAGATTTAATGGGATTTGTCAAAGGACCGGATTTCCCAACAGGAGCCCAAATTTACGACATTTCCGAAATCACTGCAGCCTACGCAACTGGTAAAGGCAAAATTATAATGAGAGCCAAGGCGGATATTGAGGAAACAACAGGCGGCAAATTTCATATCGTAGTTTCTGAAATTCCGTACCAAGTTAATAAATCAACGCTGGTAACCAGAATCGCAGAACTTGTCAAAGATAAAAAACTCGAAGGAATTTCAGACCTGAGGGATGAATCGGATAGAAGAGGCTTAAGAGTAGTTGTAGAACTTAAAAGGGATGCCCGGCCAAATAGTGTTCTTAATAATCTTTACAAGTACACCGCACTCCAACAGTCATTTCCTGTAAACATGGTTGCCTTGGTAGACGGCACACCTCAAACATTAACTCTCAAAATGATTCTTTCGGAATTTGTCAAGCATCGGCAAAAAATCATAACCCGAAGAAGCCAGTTTGAACTCGAAGAAGCCAATAAACGCGCCCATATTTTAGAAGGCCTTAAAATTGCCGTCGATAACATCGACGCGGTTATTGAAACAATCAAGAAAAGTGCTGACGCAACAGCAGCAAAAGTTAATTTAATGCAAAAGTTTAAATTGACTGAGGTTCAAGCTCTGGCGATTCTTGACATGCAGCTTAAGCGGTTGGCCGCCTTAGAAAGACAAAAAATCGAAGAAGAACTAAAAATGACTCAAGAGGAGATTGCCTACCTCGAAGATCTCCTGGCTCACAGAGAAAAAATACTAATTGTCGCCAAAAGTGAACTTAATAAACTAAAGGAACGGTTTGGAGACGACCGCAAAACCCGTGTCTTTAAGCAGAAAATCGGCGAATTTTCTGAAGAAGATTTAATTGCCAATGAACCAACAATTGTTACTATAACCGTTGGCGGCTACGTTAAAAGACAGGATATCGGCTCTTTTAGAACTCAAAGAAGAGGCGGCAAGGGAATTTCTGGAATCACCACCAAAGAGGAAGACATCGTCGCCCAACTGTTTGTCGCCAGCACGCATGACAACTTGCTCTTTTTTACAGATAAAGGCCGCGTCTTCCAGTTAAAAGTGTACGATTTACCCGAAAGCTCAAGAATCAGTAAAGGTGTAGCTATCGTTAATCTTCTTGATTTAAGCTCGGAAGAAAAAGTACTTTCGATTTTGCCAATTAAAAAACAAAAAAATCAAGACGCCCAAAAAGCCAACTTTGTGCTGATGGCTACCAAAAACGGCGTTATCAAAAAGACGGCAATTGCAGCATACGAATCGATAAGAAGAACGGGCATTATCGCCATCAAACTGGCAAGCGGTGATATGCTGCGCTGGGCAAAATTAACCACAGGTGACGACCTTGCCTTTTTAATCTCAAGGAAGGGTCTTTCCATCAAATTTAATGAAAAAGACGTAAGAGCCATGGCCAGAGACACCATGGGCGTAAGAGGAATAAAGCTAAAAACTCAGGATGAATTAATCGGCATGGATGTAATTGCCAAAAAAGATACAAACGCTGATCTTTTGGTAATCACCGAAAAAGGCATAGGTAAAAAAACGGTAATTTCCGCCTGGCCCCTGCAGCTAAGAGGCGGTGTTGGTGTAAAAGCGGCAAATCTTACGGAAAAAACCGGAAATATCGTAGCAGCCCAAATCCTAACCAAGGAAGATGAAGCGCTAATACTAACTTCCCAAAGGGGTCAGGTACTGCGAACGACTTTACGCTCCGTACCAAGGCTTACCCGTGACACCCAAGGCGTAATTATTATGAGGCTGTCTGCTGTGGATAAAATCGCAGCAGCCACCGTAATTAAAAAGAGAAGAGAGGAAGAGGAAGAGGGACAGGAAAAAGTCGAAAAAGGGCAAGCCAAAACAGCTACTAAATCAATAAAAAAAGTAAAACTGCCGCAAACAAAGCTCCAAATGCGAAAAACGACAAAAGCAAAGGTTAAAAAAATAACTAAAACAAAAATTAAAAAACTTAAGCCAAAACAGAAGCTTAAACAAAAAACCAAGGCAAAGAAACTGATCAAGACCAAGGTTGCTAAAAAGTTGCTAAAAAGCCCAAGAAAAGGTAAAGTGAAAAATTAAGAAATGTTTGTGATAGTCAGTTTGAATAAGGTTAAAGAAGCCCCAAGGGCTTCTTTTTTTCTAATTTTGAGTAACCGCGCAAAATTATAATGAATAAGGCCCGACTAATTCTCGAGGATGGAACTGTTTTTCAAGGAAAATCTTTTGGTAGCAGAAAGCCTTCGGCTGGCGAAGTTGTCTTTGCCACCGGAATGGTCGGGTACGAACAAAGTCTGACAGATCCTTCTTACTGCGGTCAAATTCTAATATTTACATATCCGCTAATAGGCAATTGGGGCGTACCTCCAAAAAAATATTGGGAGTCCGAAAAAATTCAAATTTCCGGCCTGGTGATTAGCGACCTGACTACCAATCCTCATCATCACCTGATGGAGCAAACTTTAGATCAGTGGCTAAAAGCCGAAAATGTTGCCGGGATTTGGGACATCGACACCAGAAAACTGACCCAAAAACTACGCGAGAGGGGAGTAATGCTTGGCAAAATTGTCACAGGCAATCAAGACATCGACTTTGTGAATCCCAATGC
>MFBL01000004.1:1893-12222 GCA_001774945.1 Candidatus Curtissbacteria bacterium RIFCSPHIGHO2_12_FULL_41_17 | reverse complement strand
TGAAAACGCTCTAATTGAAGCACTTAAAAATGGCAAAATAGCCGCAGCAGGACTTGATGTTTTTGAATTCGAGCCTCAAATCTCTGAAGAATTGCTAAAACTACCAAATGTAGTTCTGACGCCGCACATTGCCTCGGCAACTGTCGAAACAAGAGAGGCTATGTCCAGAATCGCCGCCGAAAATATCATTGCGGTTTTTGAGGGAAAAGAGCCGTATGGGCTGGTAAAAACTTTGCCTTGAGCTTTTATTGCTCAGGCTCGCTCCAAACTTCTTCTGCTCTCTCCATCAAGATTCTTTTTACATCAGCCAGAAAGGCAGGCATGGATCCAATGTTGCCACCCATGCTTCCCCTAAGTTGAAGGCCTGTTTGGTCACATATTTGGTCTAAAAATCCTTCAAAATCAGCATAGCTAAAACCCCTGGATCTTGCCTTTCTCATCTGTTTCTCCAAACTTGCCAAATGACTCTCAGTTTCAGTTCCTTCTTGACTATATTCTCTGTACCCCTGAATAACCGCACGAATTGCTTCTGGGTCAACCACTAAGGGTGGGGGACCAGCTTTTTCCGCTGCTTCTCCACCTGTTCTTTTGAGATTTTTAGGAATAATAATAACTGTAGATCCTTCGGGTAAACTAAGCTGAATGCCTTTTTTTGATCTTATTATTTCGGTCATACTGAGGGTAAATTATACCTTAAATTTCAAAAAGATGCATTTTTGGCTAACAGGGCACACTATATTGGGTAAGCATTTTTAACAAGTTCATATTTTGGGTCAGCATCTATTAAATCGATTCCTAAAACGTCAATTCTCTCAAGCTGGGGAAGGTTTTTGCGGGCGTTTTTGTAAAATTTTGCGGTTCTGACTAGAAATTTCAACTTCCAGGGTGTTACCGCTTCAATAGCCGAGCCAAAAATATGTGATGTGCGTGTCTTAACTTCCACGTAAACTAGAGTTGAACCATCAATCGCTACAATATCGATCTCCCCACCTCTAATTCTGAAATTGCGCTCAATAATTTTATAGCCTTGCTTTTTTAAATATTCACAGGCCATGTCCTCGCCAATCTTACCTTGGGTAACGGTTGTCACTTAAGATAAAAACTTTAGATTAAATGATGTTCGGTGAATTTTGGAAAAACCATTTTCTCTAATAAGACCCTGGTGGAGCTTGGTACCGTAACCTTTATGTTTACCGAAAAGATACTGGGGGTATTTTTTGGCAAGCATCCTCATCAAATCATCCCTGTATACTTTAGCAATTACCGATGCTGCCGCAATAGATGCGCATTTCTCATCACCTTTGATAATCGCTTTCTGGTTCTTGCGATTTAGGTGTTTGATGTAGAAAGCATCAATTAAAATATAATCCGGGCGAGGATCAAGCTGTCTGACTGCTTTTCTAAAAGCCACCTGACTGGCATAACCGATTCCATGATTATTGATCATAGAAACGGGAACCTCAGCAATAGAAAAAGCTTTTGCATGAATTTTGATGTATTGGCTAAGTTTTTTGCGAGCTTGCGGTTTTACTTGTTTTGATTCGCCAAAACCATCTGGAATCTCGAAACTTTTAGACAAGATCACAGCCGCAGCGACTACTGGTCCTGCCCAGGATCCGCGCCCGACCTCATCTATGCCTGCAATATTAATACATCCTCTTGCCCAAAGAGATTTTTCAAAAGCAAGGTTCGGAGATTTTGTCATTTCCTGCGAAGATAATATAATTTGGCGCGTCTTACTTTTTCTTTTTTGATAACTTTGACATGTTCAATTAAAGGGGAATCAACAGGGAATATACGCTCAACAGCAACATTTGAGCTCATTACTTTGCGTACAGTAAAAGTCTTGCTGCCGCCTGTGCCCCGATAGGCAATAACTCTTCCATCAAAAGGAGTGACTCTTATCTTTGCACCATCTGGTGCCTTGAAAGTTACTTTGACTGTATCCCCCACTTCAAATATATTATTTTTCATGAGTTTGAAGTATAACGTTAATTAATTAACCTGACAACCCAGTTCTAACAAGACTTCTGCAAGCTGTTCTGATTTTGTAGTTCCAAATGGTACCGGAAATTTTTTAGAATTGCCGTTTTCACCCTGCAAAACCAGAAAAATAGAATCGTCTCCGGGGTTTTCTTTTAAAATCTGATAGATTTTTGAGAGTAACAGACGATCGGCATTTTTAGGCACAGTTACCTCGAGAACATTATCGTGGCCGCCTTCAAGCGATTCTTCCAGAGACATAATATTTTCGGCAATCAGAACCGGGGTCTGTTCACCTGCTTCCAATTTCCCGGAAATTACCACAATTTGGTCAGTAATTAAGATACTTCGTGTTTGGGCATAAACTTTGGGGAATACTAAAACCTCCAGTGTACCTGTAGTATCTTGTAATTTTAAAAAACACATTTCTTCTTTTCTAACTTTAGTTAAAGTTTTTCTGATTGAAGATATAATGCCGCCAATCCTGATAGTTTTATTGTTACTTGCTACCTGATCTATATCATTGATTTGCGATGTCGTAATTTGTGACAGCTGTCTTTCGAACTTAATAAGAGGATGTTCAGTTAGATAAAACCCCAAAAGTTCTCTTTCCCAGGAAAGTAATTCTTCTTTGGGGGCCTCGCTAATGGAGTCTAAAAGCAACTTGAATGAACTGTCTGAAACTTCCTTGGTTTCAAGCTCCTCGCCGTCAAATAGGCTACTTTGTCCTTCGGCAATCGTTTTTGAAAGAGAAACCCCGGAAGTTCTAATCTCATCTATAACTTTAAGCATGGCATTTCGCCTGCCAAATTGATCCATAGCACCTGCTTTAATTAAACTTTCCAGGGTTTTTCTGTTAACGACCCTCAAATTTACTCTCGAAACAAAGTCTCTAAGAGATTTAAACCTGCCTTGGTTTTCTCGCTCGGTGATAATTGCCTCCATTGCGGCCTTGCCCACATTTTTAATAGCAGAAAGTCCGAATCTTGTTGCGCGTTTCCCGTTAGATTTTTCAATTGCAAATCCTACAGTTGAGAAATTAACGTCCGGGGGTAAAACCAATATTTGCATACGGGCGCATTCGGCAACCGCAGCAGCAATTTTGTCCGGATCATCCGACTCTGCCGTCATAACCGCTGTCATAAATTCCACAGGAAAATTAGCTTTCATATAGGCGGTTTGGTAGGCTATGACAGCGTAAGAAGCTGCATGCGCTTTGTTAAAACCATATGCGGCAAACGGTTCAATTAATTTGAAGAGTTCTTCGGCCTTCTGGATTCTCATGCCGTTTTTTACACACCCATCAAGAAACTTTTCTTTCTGCTTGGACATTTCGGCCGGAATTTTTTTGCCCATAGCCTTCCTGAATTTGTCTGCCTCTTCCCAGCTGTACCCGGCAATATTGATTGCAGTTAAGAGCACATCATCCTGATAAACGATAACTCCGTACGACTCTTTCAAATAACTTTCCATCCGCACGTCAAAGTATTTAATCCTATTGGGACTTCGCTTCCTTTCAATAAATTCCGGTATGGAATTCATCGGTCCCGGGCGAAATAGAGAAATCATGGCCATGATATCGAAAACATTTGTCGGTTTTAATTCCTTAAGGTATCTAGTCATTCCGGATCCGGAGAGTTGAAACAGACCCATGGTTTCACCTTTTGCTAAAAGATCAAATGCCTTCTTATTGTCAGTTTCAATTTTTAAAAGGTCAATTTTCTCACCGGTCACTTCTGCGGCTATTTCAACGGCGTGACCCAAAATTGAAAGGTTTCTTATTCCCAAAAAATCCATTTTTACCAGTCCGACCTCTTCTATGTCATACATGTCATATTGAGTGATAATTTTTTCCTGTGTGGTTTCTTTTTGAAGCGGAGAGTAATCGGTTAAATTCTCTGGCGCAATTACCACACCAGCTGCATGGACAGAAACGTGACGTGCATTGCCCTCGACTTTTTCTGCCAAATCCAAAAGCTCTTTAACTTCTTCGTCTTGTTCATAAAGGATACCTAAGTCTCTATTAAGCTTTTTGGCCGAATCCAAGGACATATGGAAACCTTGGGCACCTATCGGGATCATTTTGGCAATTCTGTCGGCTTTTGAGTAAGGCCATCCCATAACCCGGGAGACGTCTCTTACAGCTGCTCTGGCCATCATTGTTCCAAAGGTCCCGATTTGGGCGACTTTGGAAAGCCCGTATTTTTCGCGCACGTAAGCTATGACTTCATCTCGTCTGTTATCTGCAAAATCCACATCGATATCAGGTAGAGTGGGCCGATAAAGGTTAAGGAACCTCTCGAAAGGTAATTTAAAGTAAAGGGGATTAACGTTGGTAATCCCCAGTGCATAGGCGACAAGACTTCCAGAAGCCGAACCTCTGGTCGTTGAAATTATTCCCTTTTCCCTTGACCAGTTTACAAAATCGGCAACAACCAAAAAGTATGTTGAATATCCCTTTTTAAAAATTACTGAGAGTTCGTATTCCAGCCTCTCTTTAAGTTCAGGTGTAATCTTGATAAGTCTTTTTTTAAGACCCTGCATGCACAATTTCTGTAAATATTTATCAGGAGTAGTCGGGTCAGGTACAGGAAAACTTGGAAATGAAATTCTGCCAAGCGGTATTTCAATATTAATTCTTGCGGCAATCTTTAATGTATTTTCACAGGCTTCGGGTATATCTTCAAAAAGTTCGGCCATTTCAGCCGGACTTTTTAAATAATAAGTCGGGGAATCAATCATTCTTAATCTTTTTATGTCTGAAAGCATCTTGCCTGTCTGAACACAGACGATTACATCCTGGGCTTGGGCATCGTTTGGCAAAACGTAATGAACATCGTTTGTGGCCAAAAGAGGAATATCAAGATCCCGCCAGAGTTCTTTTGCTCCTTCGACAACCTGTACCTCTTCATTGGCCATTCTATTAAGCTGGGCGTATATTTCGGAGTTTTCCTGATGGGCGGCTGCAAACTGTTTATATAAGTGTCTTTGAACCTCCAGGTAGAAATTATTCTTTCCGAATATTTTTTTATATTCGCCGGCTATTTCTTTGGCTTTATTCAAGTCACTGGCGATAAATGCTTTTGATATCTCGGAAGAACTGCAGCCGGAAAGTGCAATTAGACCGTCCGAGTACTTGGAAAGTGTTTGTTTATCCAACCTTGGTCTGTAATAGAAACCCTCTAAATGAGCAATAGTCACCAGCCTCATTAGGTTCTGGTAACCCTCAAAATTGGTCGCCAAAAGAGTTAGGTGAAAGTTTTCATTATCAACTCCGGCTTCCTTGTCTTTTAAAAAACGCTTAGCAATGTATACTTCGCAGCCAATTATCGGATTAATACCCTCGGCTTTGCATTCCTTGTAAAATTTAATCGCGCCATAAAGTCCTCCGTGATCAGTTATGGCTAAACTCTTCATGCCTAGCTGTTTTGCCTGGGCTACAAGTTTTGGGATTTTTGAGAGTCCGTCAAGTAAGGAGAACTCGCTGTGAACATGCAGATGAACAAAATCGGACATTTAATTATTAAGATTCAATCTTGCGCTTGCGACTTGAGGCTAAAATGTTTTTTATCTTTTCAATCACTAGTCTTGGATCGGCCTTCACTTTTAGTCTTTTCAAAGTTTGGCCGGCTAAAAACATTATGGCAGTTTCTTTGCCTTTTGTGAAATCAGAAACTGCTTTAGGATTTTCTCTAAGAACTGAGTTAATTATCGCTGTTAGTTTGTTATCATCAATTTCTTCTGTCTTTTTGGACTCAAGCAGGATTTTTATTAGTTGAGCCGGCAATGTGTTTTTAACATTGATATTTTTATTAATTATCTTATTTGCTACCTCTTTAGGACTCAAACCGTGATCTTTAGCAATTTTTACTGCTTCCTCAAAAAATTCGGCAACTTTAATGTCTCTCGTTAAAATTTGGGCATCGTATTGACTAAGTTCGTAAGTTAGTGTTAAGCGTTTGAACTTCTGGTGGGGAAGCTCAGGCATTTCTGATTTTAACTTTATGCTTTCTTGCGGTTTAAAACTTAAAGGCACTAAATCCGGTTCAGGAAAATATCGATAATCGTGAGCTAACTCTTTGCTTCTTTGACTAACAGTCTGTTTTTTTATTTCGTTCCAACCCCTAGTTTCCTGCTGGGGTGTTTTTGCGCTTTTCAGAATTTTTGCCTGCCTTTCGATCTCATACTCTACTGCTGCCTGGGCGAATTTAAAGGAGTTTATATTCTTAAGTTCAATTTTATATGGTGGTAAGGCTTTTTCGCCAACTCGTCTTAGAGAAATATTGGGTTCAATCCTCATACTCCCCTTTTCCATATCTGCGTCTGAAATTCCCAGGTATCTGACAATTTGCTGAAGCTTTTGGGCATAATCTTTAATCTCGTCTGAAGAACTCATTTCAGGTTCGGAAACAATCTCCACTAAGGGCACACCACTGCGATTAAAATCTATTAGTGTCACCCTTCGGCCATTGATTGTTGCATGGGTCAATTTACCCGTATCTTCCTCCAAGTGGACTCTTGTGATTCGAATTCTCTTAAGATTCTCTTGTCCCTTTATTTCAATATGACCGTTAATACTAAAAGGCTTATCGTATTGAGATATTTGGAAGCCTTTAGGTAAATCTGGGTAAAAATAGTTCTTGCGATCAAATTTACTACTCAATTGAATTCGGCAATTAAGTGCTAAGCCCAATTTTTGCACAAATTTTATACTCTCTACGTTTGGTTTTGGAAGAGCTCCCGGTAAACCCAAGCAGATCGGGCATGTATGAGAATTAGGCTCTGCCCCGAAGTAATCTGCACTGCAGCGGCAAAACATTTTACTTTTTGTTTTAAGTTCGATGTGAACTTCAAGACCGATCACTGGTTCCCAGTTCATAGCTTTGGTGTCCTTTCGTACCATTTAGTTTCCTGCTCATAGGCATAACCGACTTGATACAAAAGTTTTTCCGAAAAATCAGGACCAATAATTTGTATACCCACCGGTAAATCATCAATAAATCCACAAGGAAGGGCAAGACTTGGAATCCCAGCAAGATTTGCATTAACCGTAAAAATATCGGCAAGATACATATCTAACGGGTTGGTATTTTTTTCACCGATTTTAAATGGTAAGGTAGGTGACACCGGACAGATTAATACATCAACTTTTTCGAAAACATTTATAAAATCGTCCCTGATTAGTCTTCTCACCTTCATAGCTTTTAAGTAATAAGCATCATAGTAACCGGAAGACAGTGTGAATGTTCCCAAAATTATCCTTCTTTTTGCTTCAGCACCAAACATTTCCCTGCCAAAACCAAATCTTATCCCATCATACCGGGCCAGGTTTGAAGAAACTTCTGCCGGCTGAACAATATAGTAGACAGCTACACCATACTCGGTATGCGGGAGGGATACTTCTACTATTTTAGCTCCTAATTTCTCTAGGATTTTTAGCGCTTTAAGAATCGCTGCTTTTATTTTTGGCTCTAAACCGTCAAAATATTCCTTTGGTAGGCCAATTTTAATATTTTTAACCCCTTTGTCTATATGTTCTGCATAGTTATCAACTATTCCATCAGAAGCAGTTGAATCGAACTCATCCTTACCCGCTGTGATATTTAAAATGAGTGCATTGTCATAAACTGTTTTTGTCATGTGCCCCATGGTATCCAGAGACGAGGCCATCGCGATTACTCCGTAGCGGGAAACCCGACCGTAAGTGGGCTTGAGCCCAACCAAATTGCAAAATGAAGCCGGCTGGCGGGTAGAACCGCCTGTATCAGTGCTAGTCGCTGCAAGGCAGGAACCTGATGCTACTGCAGTTGCCGAACCGGAAGACGAGCCGCCGGGTACCCTTTTCAAATTATAAGGGTTATGCGTTGGTCCAAAATCGGAATTTTCTCCGCTGGCACCATGCCCCCAGGCATCCAGATTTGTTTTCCCCACAATAATGGCATTGGCATTCTTAAGACGGGAAATCACTGTTGCATCATAAACGGGTACGTAATTTTCCAAAACTTTTGATCCAGCCGTAGTTTTTATTCCTTTGGTTGAAAAAAGATCTTTTACTGCAAAAGGTATACCCGCTAGCGGTCCAAGCTTTTGTCCTTGGGCAATCAGGATATCAACTTTTTCGGCCTGATGGCGTGCTTGATCTTCACAAATTGTAATAAAAGCATTTAGTTTGCCGTTTAATTTTTTGACGCGACCAAGATGCAGATTGACGAGTTCTTTAACCTTAATTTGTTTAGAAGCAATAAGTTTTGATGCTTCTTTAATTGTAAGGTTTGTGATGTCAACGTTTTTCATCCTTAATTTTCCAGTCATTGCGAGAAGTTTATGACGAAGCAATCTTATTATTTAGATTGCAGCGCTCACTTTGTTCGCTCGCAATGACAAATTTATTATTGCTCTTCAAAGATTGCCCTTCAATTTCATTCAGGACTATTTTCTTCAAAAATAGCCTCAACTTCGAAAAACCCATTGTAAATTTTGGGGGCATTCGTCAGTGCTTCGTCCTGATTTAATGATGGCTTTGCTTCATCTTCTCTTGTTACATTCTCCTGGCCTGTAATATGGCCAATCGGTTCAACCTTATCTGTATTAACTTCTGAAAGCTTTGAAATATATCCTAGAATTTCTTCTAATTGAGGTTCGAAAGTTTTCTTTTCTTTTTCAGTTAGGTTTAGATTGGCAAGTTTTGTAACGTAATCAATGTCGATTTTGACTTTTGACCCTTCGATTGACTCAGGGTCACCCTGAGCTTGTCGAATGGGTGACTTGTGACTTTTGACTTTTGACATATTTACTGCATAGCCCGAAGAGCTTTTATCCTATCTTCAACAGGCGGATGGGTGTTGAAAAGATTTGCAAAAGTTCCCGTTAGCTTTTGCGGATTCTTGAAGGGGTTTTCTATATAAAGGTGGGCAGTTGCTTTATTGGCAACTTCCAGCGGTTCTTTATCCTTGGCAATTTTTAAAAGGGCATCAGCTAAAGAATCCGGATTACGGGTTAATAAGGCACCGGATGCATCTGCCAAAAATTCCCGCTTTCTGGAAATAGCCAACTGAATTAATATTGCAATAATTGGAGAAAGAATTGCTAAGATTATTCCAATAACAGCAAAAATTGCCCCTGCCTGGCCCCTATCGTTATCCCTATCCCTTCCTCCACCCATCCATGTAATTCTTATAAACATATCTGCAAGCAGTGCTATTGTGCCAACAAGAATAGAAACTATGGTCATAAGCCTGGTATCGTAATTGCCTACATGTGAAAGTTCGTGGGCTGCTACACCTTCCAGCTCTAATTTGTTGAGTTTATCTAAAATTCCCGAAGTAAAAGCTATTGCGGCGTGCTTTGGGTCACGGCCAGTTGCAAAAGCATTCGGAGCAGAATCGTTGATTATGTAAATTTTCGGCGATGGCAAACCCGAAGCAATACTGAGATTTTCTACAATTCTGAAAACTTCAGGATTGTCCTTTTTTTGGATTTTTTTAGCACCGGAAATAGCCATGACAATTTTGTCGCTATTGTAGTAGGAGAAAAAATTAATCAGCCCGGAAATAATTAAGGCTATACCGGTAAAACCAAGAGCGGATGGGGTCGGAAATCCGAGGCCTCTTGCAAAAACAAAGGCAACAAAAGTAATAAAACTTCCAAAAAGAAACATAATCAGCCAAGTTTTGAATCTGTTGGCAGAAACCTGCGTATAAGCTGTCATATGATGAAATTATACCCTAAAGCTTAAATCTTGTGACATTCTTTAGACTATATTATTTAAAAATGTTAAAATAGAAACTCCGATGAGAATTTTCTTAAAAGAGCTAGAATTCCCTTCCACTTTACATACCTACATTTCGGACATCACAAAAAAAATTAATGATGCAATCAAAAAATCGGGTGTTCGTGACGGTTTCGTTTTTGTAAATACAAAGCATACGACAATGGGCATAGTTGTTAATGAAATTGCCGAACCGAACTTACTGGCGGATATTCTCCACCACACACTGCAGGCTATCCCGGAAGATAAACGATCCACTCGCGTATCAAAGAATTATAAACACCCGACTGCCGATTACAAACACCGCTGTCAGGACAATCCTTACTGTGACGAAATTGACGAGGATTATAACGCTGCTGCCCACATTAGGGCGCTAGTTTTTTCTCATCCCAGCGTAGTTGTCCCGGTGCGAGGCAGAAAATTAGAACTGGGCAAATACCAGCAGGTCGCCGCCTTTGAGTTTGACGGCAGAGACGGAAAAGGCAAAAATCCCATCAGGGAGCGGTCTATTCAAATTTGGATTTGTCCCGCAGAAAAAATAATTCCGATTTAAGAAGCAACTTTTAATTTCCCCTTAA
>MFBL01000004.1:0-1876 GCA_001774945.1 Candidatus Curtissbacteria bacterium RIFCSPHIGHO2_12_FULL_41_17 | reverse complement strand
ATTTCCCCTTAAAATCAGCCAATTTTTTGTAACCCTTATCCTGCATGAATTCTTTTAATTCGTTTTGCACAGTTTCAAAAATCTTGGGGCCTTTTTGCAAAAAAGCAGTTCCGATCTGAACTGCAGAGGCACCGGCTAGAATAAATTCGAATGCGTTAATCCCTGTGTAGATTCCGCCGACTCCGATAATTTGTATTTTTGCTCCTAAAAGCTCATAGAATGTTCTTACGTTGGCCAGTGCTGCGAACTTAACATATTTTCCACCAATCCCGCCAAGTCCCCCTTTGGGCTTAATCAAGGTTTTTTCCTTATACGGATCAATTGCCAGACCATTGCCGATAGAATTAATGCAGGTTATAAAATTGATGGGATATTTTTTCAATACATTGGCAATTTGATCATAATGGACAAGATCAAAATACGGCGGTAACTTTACTCCCCATGGTTTTTGGCAAATTTTTGAGACAGCATCAAGGAGTCTGTCCATTTCTTCTACGTCGTAGCCGACAATCGGTTTACCGATGGTATTTGGAGATCCCGGATTAAATTCTATGATATCGACAGGGGAGTCGTTAAAAGCTTTGAAAATTGTTACATTATCTTCAAGCGATAGACCAGAAATACTAGCAATAACCGGTTTTTTATATTTTTTTGCTAATATTTTTGAAAATTTAACATAGGCTTTGTACCCTAAATTGGGAAGTCCCATGGAATTGATTGAGCCAAACTCCAAATCCGCATAACGCGGTTGGGGATTGCCTTCCCGAGGCGCAAGAGTACAGGACTTCATAGTAATTGCTGATGATTTTGATTTGGCGATAATTTCCAGCTCGTCTAATGTTACGTCCGCAGGGCCGGCGGTGTTGAAGATGCAACTTTCAAGTTGTACACCAGCTATCTTTGTAGAAATATCGACTTTCATTCAAACCCCATTTTCCTGCCCCAATTTTTGGGGTCTTGCGCCCATTTTTCAATTAAGGCTACTTGATCCGGCTTTAGATACCCTCTTTTTTGGGCAATTTCGGTAACAGTCTTAAGACTTGTAAGAAAATGAGGTTTTATTTTCATTCTTTTAAAATTTTCTTTCGACTCCTTTAAGTCGTGTGTGTAAATTGCAACCTCATGATCTACTTTGGCTCCAAGTTTTCGTAAAGCTTCAACAACCCTTGCTGAGGATCCAGCCGTTGATACCATGTCTTCTACGACCAAAACTTCTTGTCCTCTTTTTATACTACCTTCCACTTGATTTTTTGTGCCATGCTCTTTGGGTTGAGACCGGACATAGACCATGGGTAGACGCAATTTTTGCGCAATCCAAGCTGCATGTGGAATACCAGCCGTTGCTGTGCCAGCGACGGTATCAAACTTCCCAATTTTATTAATTAAACTTACCAAGTTCTTTATTATCCTTTCCCGAGATACTGGATCGGAGATTATTAACCGGTTATCGACATAAACTGGACTTAAGATTCCTGAGTCAAATCTAAAAGGCTGTCTAGGTCTAAAAATAACAGCGCCGATATCAAAAAGAATGCCGGCAACTTCTTGGGCTATTTTTAGGCCCGCAGTCCTGAGTTTATTCGCAGAAAAGCTCTGCTTATCGAAGGACGAGGACCGCAAGCTTTGCTTATCGTCTGTATTTGTTGATTTCATCTTTTAGGCTTTTAGCTGCTTTTTGCGGATTTTTATCGTAAATAACACTTCTTGAAGCATTAAACATAATACCACTACCTCTTTTGTTTACACCTGCTTTGACTGCGGCTTTGACCACACCTTTCTGAACACCAATGCCGGCTGACAGAAAAATTTTGTCGGGGAAGATTGCTCTTAACTCTTCTAGTTCTTTAGGGTAAGTCGCTGGCGCAAATATACCGAT
>MFBL01000003.1:9631-10497 GCA_001774945.1 Candidatus Curtissbacteria bacterium RIFCSPHIGHO2_12_FULL_41_17 | reverse complement strand
TGCTTTAGGTTTTAAAGTAAGCGTGCCGCTTTTAATTGAGCACAAATTTAAATTTGTCAATGAAACGAGGCAGGTATTTGTGGTCGATGTTTCCGTAAATTCTGCCGCAGACAAAGCGGGTATCAAAAATGGGGACTCGATTATTAAGGTCGATGGCGGGAATATTTCTTCAATATCCGAGCTTCAGTCAATAATCAGAAGTTCCGAGGGTAAAGTCTTGATACTGACCTTGGAAAATCCTGTCAATAATAAAACTAGGGAGGTGGCCGCAACTCCTGCTTTCAGCCAACAGCTTAAAGTACCGGCCTTGGGTGTGGGACTAGGCGAACTGGTGGTTTTGAATTATCAAACACTTTCTCAGAAAGTATTTTCCGGATTCATCCATAGTTACAATACTATTGATTATTCGATAAAAGTTTTTGGCCAGCTTATTGGTTTTGCTGTCAGAGAGCGTGATATCACGCCGGTTTCCGAAGGCGTTTCCGGGCCTGTTGGGATTGCCCAGATTACATCGCAGGCAGTTTCTTTGGGAGCAGTTTCAACACTTCAGTTGATGGGACTTTTGTCTTTGAATCTGGCGATACTTAATATCTTGCCGATTCCGGCCCTAGATGGCGGCAGGTTTTTCTTTATTATAGTTGAAGCAATTACCAGAAGACGAGTCTATCCAAAAGTGGAAAAATGGGCTCACTCGGTCGGCTTCGCCCTTCTCTTGGCGCTAATTGTACTGATAACATACAATGACATCTTAAAACTGTTCCGTTAAGGGATTTTCTTTATTTGATACTATAGGTTCAGTTTTGCTATAATTCACCTTTATGAAAGAAACAACTGGAGGTTATCAACCGCCGGAAGAAAAACATGGC
>MFBL01000003.1:9378-9562 GCA_001774945.1 Candidatus Curtissbacteria bacterium RIFCSPHIGHO2_12_FULL_41_17 | reverse complement strand
GATGATCCCGAAGCATTAAAGTTAGTTATTGAAAACGAGGCTCGAGCGTTTTTATCTGCGGGGAATAGACTTACATATAGGAATTTACAGCAAACTGCTTACGGTCTCAAAATGGCTATCCATAAATATTACCCCGGAGGAATTCCGGCATTAAAGGAAAATTTAGGTATTCGTACAAGGCGAC
>MFBL01000003.1:0-9365 GCA_001774945.1 Candidatus Curtissbacteria bacterium RIFCSPHIGHO2_12_FULL_41_17 | reverse complement strand
AAAAGATCCCGAAATAATTGAAAGAGAGGCTATCGAGTTCTTTCAACGTGAGGGTGGACTCTCTGGTCCTCTATTGAAGAGTCGGGAAAGAGCAGATTTGCTACGTGCAATTAAAAATTATCCAGGGGGAATAAGAAGGCTTCAGACCCTTGTAAAAATTGAACAAACATCTAAGCCAGCTGGATTTTGGAACCCTGAAAAAGTCGAAGAAGAGGCACGAGCATTTTTTCAGAATGAGGGCACGCTCACGAGGCGTATGCTCCGAAGGAAAAATCGACAAGACCTTGACGCTGCCATAGAAAGATATGGTGGGATGATCTCTTTGAAAAAAAGGTTAGGGATTGGGACGAGACGGGAAAAACCTCAAAACTACTGGCAAGATGCAGAAACCATAAGACATGAAGTGCAAAGGTTTACTGAGGGTGGAGGCATACTTACACAGCGTAATCTAAGTAGAGCAGGTCTTTCCAGTTTGGACTGGGCAATTAGAAATTACTATCCGGGAGGGATCCAACAGTTAAGGTTAGATTTAGGTTTGGAAGCTTCAAAATATCCACCTAATTATTGGACTATTGAGAGGATCGAAGAAGAAGCAAAGAAGGTTTTTGAACAAGAAGGTGGGCTTACCGCACAGTTGCTGAAGGAACACAATAAAAGACTTTATCGCGTCATTGCAGAAAAATATCCAGGTGGTCTGGCTGCAATCAACGAAAAGCTTGGGGCTAATGAAGTGGATTCCGTAGAAGAATTACTAAATCAGTATGAAGGAGCTCTTCAGAAAAGGCCAATGAGTTTTCGAGAATTTTTACAGGAGAAAAAATGATAGAGCAAGAACCGATAACAAATGTCAATGAAAGTAGTCGAAAAAAGCCTAATGGCTTTTGGTCTAATCCCGCTAATGTTGAAGCAGATATAAGAAGAGTAATTAACGAACACAACCTAATTGATTTCCCTACCCAACCTGAATTGAAAAAACTAAGAGAAAGCTCACTTCGTTCTGCTATATCCAAAACTGGAGGGTATGCGCATTGGCAAGAAACACTTGGATATCCAGTCAAGCAAAGACCAAAAAGGTCAAGGCAAGATCAAGAAGGAATTTTAAATGAAGCGAGAAAAGTTATGGAGGGAAACGATTTACAAGATCTTCCTTCCGATAAAACATTGAAAAGAATGGGCTATTCTTACCTCGTGGCAGCAATCAATAGAAATTATCGTGGCCGCTTTCGAGCTGTACGAATTGCGCTAGGACTCCCTCCACAAAAGATTCGACCGATGGGAAGTCTAAGAAACCCAGAATACATTGAAGCCGAATTAAAAAGAATAATGATTGATTTTGGTTTAGAAAATGTTCCAACTCATCAATGGCTCAACGAAAATGGATTTAGCAGTATTTCCCTCGCGATATGTAATTATGATGGTGGTAGGGCAGCTTTGGTTGAAAAGCTCGGATTAAATAGTATAGAACCTATAGAGAATTTATTGAATGAATATGAAGAAGCTCTTGAAGAAAGAACCTTAAGCTTCAGGGAATTTTTACATGAGTCGGAAGCCAGGAACGCCCTAGACTAGTTGTTTGACACTATAGGATTCAATTTGCTAAAATTGCTAGCCTATAATGGTAGAGCGGAAGCGAGTAAAACCATCTCTGCCTGCCCATCAGCCTGAAATCGGCTCTATTGTTAGTGGCCAGAACCTCACAGAAGTCCTTCAGGCTTCCCCCGAACCCTTCAAGGCAGCTTACGAGATAGCAGAAAAAAAGGGTAAATTGGCAAGAATCGAGCGAACTGTCCACGAGATGGTTAGAAAGGGAGTCACAGAAGAGCTCGACTTTATTCTTGAGAAATTCCCAACAGCAATTCAGGATTTATTGGAAAACAACGAGCAGGCAAAAGATATTTTTACCGAATTTGGATCTTCCATAAGGTATCTTTCTTACGCACTTGGTCGTGCTTACCAGATCAACTATGAAACTATTTATCGAGCACTTAAAGTCTCGCCTATTCGGCCTCATTTGGGAGATTTCACTGTCGTTCCGCATGAAGAAGGTTTTTGGGACTCAACCAGAATGAATGTTCGTGTTGTCGAACCAAGAGGTGCAGATTTATCAGAAATTCGAGTCAATTTTTATATCGACCGTGATTTTAATGAGTTTAGCCAGAACTCAGAGGAATATCTGCAAAAACTAAAACGTAGGATAGAGACAGAGGACAACGATAAGTTGAAAAATGTTTGGTCACAAGTCTACGGATTTTATGAAAATGTGCACAGTCTAGAGTTACCGGCCTTGAAAAGGCAAATCAGGGATCAATTTGGAGCCGCAAGATATGCTAAATCCGGAAGAGAAGTACTCTTTCCTTCTGACCATCAAAAGGCCGCAATAGTAAAAGCCGCGCAGGAAAAATCCCTGGCAGTATTTGACGGAACAGGAAGCGGTAAGACTGCAATAGGAATTGGTCTAGCTGAACACATCGGCGCAGAAAGGGTTCTTGTTGTTTGTCCGGCGAACATAAAACAGACATGGGAACAAAAATTAGCAGAATATTACGTGGATCCTCCGAAAGCATTAAGAATTGAGAGTCAAAATTCCCAGCGTTTCATAAAGGGGTCTTTAGATGGAGCCAAATACGTCCTTGTTAATTATGAACTATTAATTGACAGACAAAATGGAAATGGCGCAGAAAATGGCAATGGTGAAGAAGAGAAAATTAGTGCTTTGGGGCTATCACTTATGGCAAGAGATTTTGACCTAATGATCGTCGATGAAGCCCATTACATCAATAATTCAAACAAAAGAAGCGAGGCAATACTCGAAATCGCCAAGAAAATTGAAAATAGACTGATTCTAACGGCAACCCCCATTAGAAATTCTTCTGACGACGTTTCCAGAATTGCCCATCTTTTGGCTCCTAATGATTTCGTCACACCTGATGCTTTAAAAGAGCTTGGGCCTTCCGGTTTCCCCCTTTTATGCGAAATTTTGGCAAGAAAAACAATTCGTAGAAAAACCGACGACCTTTTGGAGTTACCACCATTTTGCCCTGAGAACAATGGTGAGGTAGCCTACGTGCCTGTAGAGCTCAATCCTACCCAAAGAGCGGTTTATGAAGCGATATTTCAAGACCCAACATTACTACCCTTAACAAAAGTAAAACTCTTAAGACAGGCATCTATTGATCATAACTTATTGATGGGCAACAAATACCCCATCCCTTTTGATAGGGGGCTTGCGGCTGAATCATTAAGGGATGCCTATAAATACTGGAAGAAACTAAAATCTCGCAGTGCAAACCATAAATTTGATAGTGACTTTCTTGTTAAGTATGGTTACGACCATCTTTTCTTGGGAACTCATTTCCATTTTAAAGGAGGAGCAAACGAGTTTATTCAAAGGCTTGGGACGGAAGAGATGAAAGATTCATGGGAAGGCACCGCAGAATCTACGAAATTTCAAATGTTGCGGGACTTAATCCGATCCAGATTACTAAGCGGCGAAAAAGTTATCGTCTTTACGGGTCACTTTGTAAAAGGGATCATCAGAGAGGTAATTGACGACGTTACAGGCGAAAAGATTACACAAGACCTCTACTCGTATTTGGCAAAAGAATTTCCAGAAGTAGAGATCGGACGAATCGATGGTGAAGTGAAACCGTCATCTGCCGCCGGTAAGAAAAGCAAAAGAGATTTGGAGAGAGAAAGATGGCAAAATGATCCCGAATTTAAAATACTTTTAACTTCGGTTTCTGCTTCCGGCCTTGGAATAGATTTTTCAATAAATGACGGTGTGACTAAAGGTGTTTCAGTCGTTGGGATTGATCTTCCATATACTTATGCTGACTTTTGGCAAATGATTTCAAGATCATACAGGCTTGGTCAAGCAACTCCGGTCAATGTTTTTGTCCTCGAAGCGGAAAATACTATTGATGAAGGAATTCATGAGTTAATTTTGAAAAAAGATGAAATAGCTAAACAACTACTGGATGGTATTTCCCCGAATGAACTCGAAGAGAAACTGATCAATCGCTCAGAAAACCCGTCATTTCTAAAAGATTATGTTAGGTCTCCAAAAAGGGAACTGGAGCATCGAATGCTTGCCATGAGAGGTAAAGGAGTCAGGGCAAATAAAGAGTATTTAGAAACAGTTATGGAAGACGGAAGGACTATTGGTGAGCTTATTGCACAGCTTTATCTCAAATATTGGGAGTATACATTCTCCGGTCATACG
This sequence comes from Candidatus Curtissbacteria bacterium RIFCSPHIGHO2_12_FULL_41_17, assembly GCA_001774945.1. Lineage (GTDB taxonomy): Bacteria > Patescibacteriota > Microgenomatia > Curtissbacterales > GWA2-41-24 > 2-12-FULL-41-17. Next base: position 5,143 of record MFBL01000003.1, on the reverse strand, counting down.
GCAAGGCTGGTCAGACAAACATTAGATGGTATTCAGCAGGAGTTGGGTACAAAACTAGAATGGGTCGTAGACCTAGGTTCAGGCCCCTTAATAATGGAGCGTGTTCTAAAACAAGAATCTCTCTTTAGCGACTCAATAAAAGTGATCAGTGTCGATATAAACCAGCCTGCTTTGGAAAGTGGAGTAACCGCAATGCGACAACTTGGTTATGAAGTTAATGAAAAATTTCTAGTCAACAAAGCAATGTCAGAAACAGGAATAAAGGACAATAGTTGCGATGCCCTAGTTTGTTCCCTTGCACTTCATTATTCAAAGACGGGAGAAGACAGAGGTAAAATTCTCACCGAAGCAAACAGAATACTCAAGCCCGGGGGATTTTACATAATTACCTTACCGGATAAATACTTAAGCATTGAACAGTATCAATGTTTCGTGCAGGCTCTGGAAAAATTTGGCTTTACTGTAGATAGAAAAATTTCTGGTAAGGCCAAGGCAGCAGATTATAAAGAAGCACCATATTCAGTATGGATGGTTATTGCAAGAAAAACGGGAAAACCAACAAGCGATGATATTACAATGGATGATTTTCATTTTAACTTTGAGGGCCCAAAGGTCAGCAGCTATAACCCAAATAGAAAACAACGAGAGCATTATGGCGATGAAGAAAGAGAGAGCCTAGTTAAGCATGAACGATTTACTCTTCTTGACCCTGATAACGGTCTGAAGCCGAGAGGTTCTCCACAGGAAATTTTAAATAGACTTGCCCTTGGTCTTACCGAAGAAAAAATTAAAAGGTACGGCTGGCAAATCATTGAAAGAGACAAAGGATTAACTTTAAGAAGATAGGAGGTGAGCTTTTATGGAAAGAAAAAATAAGCCAAGTCCAGAATGGAAAAGAACAAATAGCTTTTTTAGGAGACCAGCTGATGCGGTTGCCCGTGACATAGCGGAAAGAGTCTACGAGCCTGATAAAAAGAAATCAGAATTTGCAGAAGGAAACGCAAAAGTGATTGTTGTTGAAACTCCGCTTGGTGAAGCACGATACAAAATAACTTTAGCAGAGCCCTACCTCGAGAGTGAAGCTGGAAAAGTTTGGCAGACATCAAGGCTGGAAAAAATTAAGTCGTTGGCCTCTGGTGAAGTCATAGCATTTACATTCCGTTCGTCATCTTTGTCTTTTATTAAAACGATGGGGGGAGATAATGTTCTTATCCGGGAACTAGAGGATGTTCAAACCAGCGAAAGGACAAAAAGCCCGACCGAGGTTACTAAGATTTTGGGACTAGCCCATAACCAGGAAGGGCGACTAACTCTTAGACGGGGTCAGTTAAGATACGAAAGACTTTAATAAAAACCTGCCCTTAATCTTTTAAACCACTAGTATTTCACTTTGTGGTCTGATTTAATTTTGGTAATGCGATATTCAGTAGGTGATCAGGAGATTTCGCCAGATGCTTGCAGTAAAAGTTATTCATTGATATGATACGACCGCAATGAAAATTGGTAAGTTTGTTTTTCGAGCAGAAACATTTAAAGAGGGAAACTTGTATGTAAGCCTGTCACCAGAACTGGGCGTTTCAAGTTTTGGCAAGACGCAAAAAGAAGCAAAAGAATCTTTAAAAGAAGCGATTTTACTGTTTCTTGAGGAGTGTGGGCGAATGGGAACCTTAAAGCAAGTTCTTGAAGAATCCGGCTTCAAAAAAATTGGCGGTTCGTCTTTATTTTCTACCGTTTTGTGACGATCGTCTAAATTTGGTACAGATTTAAATCTTATCTGCCACAAAAACCTGAACCCACTGGGAGATATTCAGGTAATTAATAAATTTTTTAATCTCTGCACTTACGTCTTTTTTGCCTACCCACACCGATTTTTGCCACTGTTCAAATTGCCAGTCGCGGAGTTTACTTCTAAGACTATTTCTGACTTTTCGATGTTTTTCTGGAATATCGAAAATTACTATTCGCCATTTTCCATCCCAGCTTTTTCCTTCCAATAATTTCTTAAGAATCAGCTCTTCTTTAGCTTTGTTGGTGAGTTTCAATAGAATTTTACGTCCTTCCCTTGGCGTTTCGAGATAGCCTTTAATTCGGAGCTGTCTGACTGTTTTGTATAAGTTACTGTAATTGAGATTGGTTCTATAGCCAGTCCAAACGAAAGTTCTGGGGCTTGCTAAAAAATCCAAAAGAGGAGTGCCACTTTCGATGCTTTTTTCCAACGCAAGAAGGAGATGATAGGTTAGTGTCCCTTTTTTAATCATTCAATGATCTTATACCATTTTGTGACGATCGTCAAGAAATGGTATAGATTGGATAATCTATTTAAATTTGTTGGTAATTCTATTCGGCAGGTGATAAAGTTAGTTCTATGCGATATTCAGAGCTGTTTGGTCCTTCGGCAAACTCAGGACCGAATTAATTATGAAATATTCACAATTATTCGGCAAAACACAAAGACAAGAACCGCGTGATGAAACCTCGGTTAACGCCAAACTTTTGATTCGAGCAGGTTTTATCAGCAAAGAAGTTTCCGGCGTCTACAATTTCCTACCACTGGGGCTGCGGGTTTTAAATAAAATTTCACAAATTGTCCGTGAAGAAATGGATGCGGCTGGTGGACAGGAATTACTTCTTTCGGCTTTGCAAGATAAAGACAATTGGCAAAAGACCGGCAGATGGGGTACGTTTGATGCTCTTTTTAAAGTTAAAAGCAGATATGATTTTGAATATGCTCTTGGTCCGACACACGAAGAAGTTTTAGTTCCTTTGGTTAGTCAGTTTGTTTCTTCCTACCGCGATTTGCCGCTTTCTCTTTACCAGATTCAGGTAAAGTTTCGGGATGAGCCGAGAGCCAAAGCGGGGCTTTTGCGGGGCCGGGAATTTTTGATGAAAGACTTGTATTCTTTCCATTGCGATGAGAAAGATTTGATGCGCTATTACGAAGAGATGAAAAAAGTTTACATGAAAGTTTTTAAACGCGTTGGGCTTGAAGCTGTAGAAACAGAGGCAGCAGGAGGAACTTTTTCCAAATTTTCCCACGAATATCAAGTTGTGTGTGAATCAGGTGAGGACGAAATAATTTATTGTCCGGGCGGGGATTATTCTCAGAACGTTGAAATTGCTGTTGCCAAAGAAGGTCAGCAGTGTCGATTAGGTCACGGACCTTTAAAGAGGGTTAAGACCATCGAAGTAGGCAATATTTTTCCGCTTAAGGACAAATTTTCTAAAGTATTCAACCTAAATTACAAAGATAAGTCCGGCAAGGATCATCTGGTGATGATGGGCTGCTATGGAATTGGAATTTCCAGAACGATGGGAGCAATTGTTGAGGTCTGTCACGATGACCATGGAATCGTTTGGCCATCATCAGTTAGTCCATTTGATGTTCACCTTGTTCATATTGAAGATCCCGGGACCGAATCGTGGGCAAAAGAAACATATAACAAGCTGACAAAGGCGGGGATTGAAGTTCTTTGGGATGACAGAGAAGATGTTTCGGCGGGAGAAAAATTTGCAGACGCGGATTTAATTGGAATCCCCGTGCGCATTGTTGTTTCCAAAAAAGTTGGAGAGGGGAAAGTTGAAGTAAAAAAGAGGAATGAAAAGAAGACCGAAATTGTGTCCGTATCCGCTTTAAATAAAATCGTTCTGATATAATTTCACAATTACCATGCAGTATACGGTTACGCGTGGAGAAAAAGGCAAGATCGAAGTTAAGGTAAATATTACCAAGGGCGAGTTTGATGGTGCATATAATCTAACCCTTAATAAATATAGAAATGATGTTAAGATTGCCGGGTTTCGGCCGGGAAAAGCACCGGATGATGTTGTGGAAAGCCATGTGGGCTTGGCCAAAATTTTAAACGAGTCAGCCAGCACTTTGATTTCCAAGCACTTAGGCGATATCTTTAAAAAAGAAGATTTTGTGCCAATTGACTCACCAAATGTGGCAGTCGAATCGCTTTCTAAAGGCTCTCCGTTTTCTTTTACTTCAACTTTTACTTTGAAACCGAAAGTGGTACTTGGTGACTGGAAGAAAATTAAAATAAAAAAAGTTCAGGCCAAAGAAATAACAGAGGCCGACGTTAACGAGTCGATTAAGAATATTTTTGAGGCATGGGAGAAAGATAAGTTAAAAGTTAAAAGTGAAAAGTTAAAAGTCGAGGGAGATGGAGCAGGGGAAAGCGAGGAAAAAACGAGCAAGTTCATATATGATGCTCATGGCAACAAGGTTTTCTTTGAGGATGAAGAGTCAAAGTCAAAGTCGAAAGTGAAAAGTGGAAGTCCTTCGACTAACGCTCAGGATAAACCTGACGATTTATTTGCCAAGGCAATTGGCGCCAGAGACCTTGCTCATTTAAAAGAAATCGTTAAGAAAGACCTGGAAACTTTGGTAGCGGACCAAGTAGAAGCAAAGTTAGAGGAGGAAATTTTTGCCAAACTCTTAGAAATGTGTCAGATAGAAGTACCGGATATTCTAATTGATGACGAATTAAATAGAATCTTAATAAGATTAAATTCTCAGCTTGAACGGCAGAAGAAAACTTTAGAAGATTATCTAAAAGAGCAAAATACAACGCTTGATGCGCTAAAGGCCAAGTGGCGGCCGCAGGCAGAAAAAAATGTCAGAATTTCCCTGATTATGGACAATATCGGAAAAAGCGAAAAAGTTATGGTTTCCAAAGAGGAACTGGAAGCTACACTTAAAAATGTAAAATCGGATAATCTTTCAAATGAGCAAAAAGCCGATCTAGAGGCTTATGTAGCCGTATCTATTTTCCAGGCAAAAACGCTGGATTTGGTTAAGAAAACGGTTTCTTCATAACTAAAAACCTCTTGCGGAAAAATCTTCAAAAAGCTACAATGAAAAGTCAGCCGACATAGAGAGTAGGTGCAAATTTGATTGGCGCAGAAAACAGTCGTTACCCATATTTCCCCGGACCTTGACGGTATCGGGGCTTATTGGCTATTAAAAAAATACCACCCCGAATTCACAAACGCTAAAATTGATTTTGTGCCTGCGGGCCAGACTTATCTTGGTCAACCTGACGGTGCAGACCCCAACGTAGTTCACGTCGATACCGGCATGGGCCGTTTTGACCACCACCAATCAAGCGATTTTACCTGTGCTGCTAAATTAGTCTTG
>MFBL01000002.1:12266-14102 GCA_001774945.1 Candidatus Curtissbacteria bacterium RIFCSPHIGHO2_12_FULL_41_17 | reverse complement strand
GTTAGTTAAGATACTTCAGGTAGTTACTCAACTTCCCCAAAACAATTCTCATTTAAGATTAATTATTAGAAAGAAAGGAGGAGTAAAAAAATGGTAAAAAGATTATTTGTTGGAAGTCTTTCGTATAGTACAACTTCTGCACAGCTTGAAGAATTATTTTCCCAGGTTGGTAAAGTTGCAAGCTTAAATCTGATTACAGATAAGTATTCGGGTCAGTCCAAAGGATTTGCGTTTGTGGAGATGTCCACAGATGAGGAAGCAGATAAGGCAATCGCAAAATTTAATAATTTTGAACTTGACGGTAGAAAAATGGTTGTAAATGTGGCCAGACCTAAAGAAGATCGGCCGCAGAGTCAGGATAGAGGATACTCGCGGTCTAACCGTTGGTAACTTTCGGCAAAAAGAGTTTTTGATGCAAAGAAGTGCGGAAACAGTTTGTATTCGTTGTGGTCAATTGCGTGTTTTCTTGCGGAAATGGAAGGACAGGACCAACGATAGAGGTACTATGATCACTCACACCGAAAGTGTCTGCCCGGATCATGAGTGCCAAAAAATTGTGGACGCGCAGTTTACACAGATGAGAGAAAAACGGGAAATGTCCGAAGAGAAAAGGAAAGGCATTATTTTAGCTCGAAGAACTAAATCAATCGCCTAATTTAAACCCTCTATTTTTCCTAAAAAGTCCAAATAAGCTGGAAACAGGTCTAGAATTGAAGCCTGAAGCTGGCGGTCAAGATTGAAAAAAATCATGGCAGCCGTTACCAGAACCACTACCCCAAAAACTTGCTGGATCCGACCGGTGTAGCTTGAAAGAAAGCGGCTTTTGGTAATTAGAGTGGCTCCACCTAAAGCCAGAGCAAGAAGTGGGATAGCCAGACCTGCTGCGAAAGCTAAAACAATGGCGATTTGGGCGAGACTGACTGTTTGGGTAGCGGAGATAGTGGCCACAATTGCCAGAATCGGCGCAGCGCAAGGACTCCAAACGATTCCCAAAATTAGGCCTGTCAGGTAGCCTCCCAAAAAGTTATTAGCGGTGGAAATGGTGCCGGTTTTGGTAGAGAAAATTGAGCTGATTCTGCTGACAAAAATTTCTAGGTATGCACTAAGGGCAGGAATTACCAAAGATAACCCTAAAGCCAAAAGAATGATGGCTGCTATTTTTCGCAAAATTTCTGCATCAAATGCGGTTAGGCTAACCAGAAAGGAAATCGTCAGCGTAAAAATAGTAAAGCTGGTGACTATGCCAAGAACTGCTCCAACAGGCTTACTCCTGTTGCCGCCGGTTGCAGTCGAAAGGACAATTGGCAAAAGCGGCCAAATACAGGGAGCCAGAATTGCCGCAAGGCCCGAGATGAAGGCAATCAGAACAACAATAAGCATTTAAAGGATGGAATTTACTTCCTTTAGGAAAGTTTCCTTATCCCACTGATCTCCGGAACGTTTGACTTCTTGGCCGTTTTTAAGAATAAGTTTGGTATGTTGATAGGGGATCTTAAACTGTTTTGCAAGTTGTTTTTCATCGTCGTCGGTATCGGAATCATTAAAACTGACTCTGAAGCCAACCACATCACTTGAATTTAAAGAATCAAATCCTTTGATAACTTCGGGCTGTTCCACCCGACAAATGGGGCACCAGTTGGCGTAAAAGTTAAGGACGATAATCTTGCCTTCGGCAAGAGCCTTCTCATAATCAGTTTTTGTGAACTCAAGGTAAGGTGAACCTTCATTGGTAAGGACATTGCCTTGATATCCCGGGATTTGACGCGAAGCCTGCTCTTTTGAATTTTCTATATTTTGGGTTTTAGGGTTTTGGGGATTTTCTTTATTTCTGCTGCC
>MFBL01000002.1:0-12187 GCA_001774945.1 Candidatus Curtissbacteria bacterium RIFCSPHIGHO2_12_FULL_41_17 | reverse complement strand
CTTACACTTCTTCAAACAATTCCACGAAAGAGAAAGGAGGAACACATGGCGAAAAAATTATTTGTCGGAAGTCTTTCCTATGGTGTAACCGGTGCTCAGGTTGAAGATTTGTTTAGTAAGGTTGGCAAAGTTGAAAGCTGCAATTTAATTACTGATAAATTTTCTGGTCAGTCCAAAGGATTTGCGTTTGTGGAGATGTCCACAGATGAGGAAGCAGATAAGGCAATCGCAAAATTTAATAATTTTGAACTTGACGGCAGAAAAATTGTTGTTAACGAGGCCCGTCCGCAGGAAAATAGAAATCAGGGTCAAAGTAGAGGAAACTTCAGGTCCAAGAGATGGTAAATATGGCAAGCCAAGAGACAGTTTGCATCAGGTGCGGCAAGATACGAATATTTGCAAGAAGATGGAAGGAGAAAACCGAAAAAGGATCGGTTATAATTCATGAGGAAACAGTTTGCCCGGATCCGGACTGCCAAAAAATTGTTGAGGCGAAATTTGAAGAAATGAGAAAGAAAAGAGAGCTCCTTAAACGTTGAGATAGAACGGCGCTTTAAAAAACCTCGAAAAGCCCCAAGATAATTCTTTGCCCCCTCTCATTTTTTGATTGACACTAATCGTGGAAAGTGCCTAAATATAGATAGAGCCTGTCCAACAGGACATAAGTGCCAGTCGAAGCCCTTTCGGGTGCACATTTTGCGATAAACGGCCACAGCCCTCAACAAGAGCAAAAACGTCCTACTCAGATTTCAGATGTACCACAATCGTTTACTGATTTTTTATCTCTGTTGGCCTCACAGATACCTGAGGCTTGGACAGATCCGGCATCAGCAGCATTAGATGGAGCTTTGGCTATAAATGAAAGACTTAGACTAAGATTAAGTCCCCTATGGAAAAATCCTGATGTTTGCAAAGGTAATGGGTCCGGTGTTGTTGTTTTACCCGGTTTTTTTGGTTCTGAGGCGAGCAGCAAATTGGTAGTAGATAATCTAAATGCAATAAATTACAAAACGGACGTTGTGCCTCTTCGCTACTTTCTTCACGTAGAACCAACAGAAAAAATGCCCGATGGGGTTATTGCGCATCTGAAAAGGAGGAAAGAGGAAACCGGAGGAAAGGTACATCTAATTGCTCACAGCAAAGGGGTCCATGTGGCGCTGATTACAGCCATAACTAAACCGGAAGAATTTTCCCATTGTGTGGATCAGCTGTTTTTGGTTGCAGGTGCTGTTCCCAATAGGGTCAATACTGTGGTAGGGGTGACTTATGTCGGAACTCAAATGGTTTTTTGGGGAAATGACTTCAGGCTCGGAAGTTTAGTAAGAAGCCGGGAAGAAATGAGATGCCTTGATAGTATTAGACTAACGACGATTAAAGTAAGGAGGGATCCGATTATGGACGGATATTATGTAGGCAGTAAGGAGGAGGTATTTGAAGTTGGCGGTTCGCATACGGCGGCAGTCGAGAATAACTTGGTTTTTATCGCCCAAAGACTGGCCAGGTCTGTACCGGTCAAGCAAAGTGAAATGGGTAGGCTTTTGGAATTTCCAGTCACAGTCGCAGCCTAAGATGTTAGAACGGATTTCGGCTTTAAGAATAGATTTGGGACAGGGAACGATGCGGGAAGTCGAGGTAGACGAATATGGCAACTGGCAAAGTAATGAGGGTGGAGTCATAACCACCCACATCGAAGGGGAAATCGGTGAGGAGCAGCAAAAGGGTGGTATCTATCTGTGCGTTGAATATGATATTCGTGACCCTTACCCTTACCCACACTTGGAAGGGAGCTATATCTCGGGGAAGCTGCCACCTAGGCGAAGAGCTAAACTTTTGATTTGGAATTCTGGAGCAGAGTTAGTTGATTCTCTGTTGATCTACGATGCTCGCTGGAGGGATCATCATCCGCCTCCCGTCGACGAAAAAGGTAATCCTCAAAGTATCTCTTTGAGTTAATTTTTTGCCTGTTCTTCTTTGTGAGTCTTATGATCTTGTGCTAATCTAAGATCATGGCTGATATTGAGAAGCTGGAGAAGCTGGCTCGTCTGGTGCGCTTTTATATTTTGGAGATGACTACAAGGGTTGGGAGCGGCCATACTAATTCCTCTCTTTCGGCAGTTGAGCTTGCGGTTTCCCTTTTTTCGACTAAATTCAGATTTGATCTAAAAAACCCCGAAAATCCTGCAAACGACAGGATTATTTTTTCAAAAGGCCATGCTTCTCCTTTGGTCTACGCTTTGTATGCCGCTTATAGCGGATTGACAGAAAAAGATCTGACTGGGTACAGGACAATTAACAGTCCTTTGGAAGGGCATCCGAATCCGAGGTTCAAATATGCAGACGTTGCCACGGGATCATTGGGCCAGGGACTGGGTATTGGGCTTGGGATGGCCCTCGCCCTTCGACTCGCTCCGCTCACTCAGGGTAAACTCTCAGACTACCAACTACGAACTACCAACTACGAACTACCAACTGTTTATGTCTTGATGGGAGACGGCGAGTTTGCAGAGGGATCTGTCTGGGAAGCAATGGAAGTTGCTTCCTATTATAAAGCGGATAATCTTATTGGTATTGTCGATGTTAATAGGCTAGGGCAAAGTGGGGAGACGCTTCTTGGGTGGGATGTTGAAACATATAAAAAGCGAGTTGAAGCCTTTGGTTGGCAGGCTATGGTTATCGATGGTCATGATCTTAAGGCGCTGGTCGATCTTTGGACGAGTCTTGAAACCGGTAAGGGGAAACCAGTGATAGTTATTGCCAAAACTGTCAAAGGCAAGGGAGTTTCTATGCTCGAGGACGTAAACGGCTGGCATGGCAGGCCCCTGCCGCAGGAAGATTTTGAAAAAGCAGTTAAAGAGCTAGGGAATGTTGATAAAAGTCTGAGGGGGAAAGTAGCCTTACCCGACAAGAATATGAAGTTCTCCACAAGGTCGAACAGTATTTATTCTTCGAGCCTTTCGGCTTCGCTCAAGGTAAACTTTGTCGAGAAGGTTCCATACAAAATTAATGAGGAAATTGCGACCAGAAAGGCGTATGGAGAGGCACTCACAGTCCTTGCAGAAGTCAATCCGCTGGTGGTTAGTCTTGATGCCGATGTCAAAAACTCAACATACACCGAGTCATTTAACGACAAATACCCCAAGCGTTTTTATGAGATGTTTATAGCTGAGCAAAACATGGTCAGCGTAGCAGTGGGGATGGCGGCGATGGGCTATGTTCCTTTTGTTGCGACTTTCGGCGTTTTTTTGACACGGGCTTTTGATCAAATCAGGATGGCTGGGTACAGTAGGGCCAATGTCAAGTTTTTGGGAAGCCATGCTGGGGTTTCCATTGGCGAAGACGGCCCTTCGCAGATGGCTTTGCAGGATATTGCCATGTTCAGGACGATTGACGGGTCGACGATTTTATACCCGGCCGATGGAGTGGCCACTTGGCGCATGGTGCAGCTTGCTTCTAAAAATGAGGGCATTTTCTACATCCGGACTAATCGGCCGGCGACGCCTGTTATATATACATATAAGGAAGCAGAACAATTTAAGATCGGAGGCAGTAAAGTGGTTAGATCGAGTAGTACTGATAAACTGACGATTGTCGCCTGCGGAGTGACTTTGATTGAGGCTTTGAGGGCAGCCGATGAGCTTAAGAAAAAGAAGGTCAATGTGAGAGTGATCGATGCCTATAGCGTTAAACCGATTGACGAGAAAACTTTAAGAAAAGCGGCCAGTGAAACTAACAATCTGGTAATTACCGTCGAGGATCATTACCCCGAAGGCGGACTTGGAGACGCGGTTTTGAATGTTTTTGCCCAAGACGGCCAAGTTAAAGTCTTTAAGCTTGCAGTTGCCAAAATGCCCAAAAGCGGGAAACCGCAGGAACTTTTGGATTATGAGGAGATCTCCTCCAGAGGGATAATTGATAAGATTTTACAAATTTTAGGGTAATTTTCTTCAAAGGAGTTGCGGTGTCTTACACCTTTTAAAAGACAATTTGCTGTTTTTATTTAGCGGATCTCGCCCGCCCTATAAAGATTTTGACGTTCCGCTTCTAGGTCATCACTTTCGATTTGTAGACCTTCTCGCGAAGCCAAGGCAATCCCTTCCACAAGACTGCGAATTCTATAGACGTTCTTTCTAGTCATGCTATTAACCAGAATTTCCGGACCGCCAGTCAGACTTTTAATGTGAATATGGCCAAAAAATGGCCCGGTTGAGGCATTGACACAGGCAATGTCAGTTGCCATAATCGAAATAACTTCGTTTGTCCAGGGCCCGTTTCTTTTAACCCAAACTATGCGCAGTTCCTCAACTATTAGCTGGTCTGGGAATAGTGTCATAAGGAAGACTTGGCGAAATTTACCAAGCACGCGTGAAGTCCCATTAGTAATAATCGGTTTAGATTTTACTACTTGATCAAATCGCCAGAGATCGCTTTGAGCCAAAGTTTTCATTTTTCACCCCCTTTCTTGTTTCTGAAAGATGCGGGAGATGGCCGCTGTTTATATAACTCAATTTGTGAAAAACTTCAGTTAACAAAATTACACTATTTATGTTGGATTTATTACATTCCATTAATTTCAGCTAAATTAGCCTTCTTTCCTTAATTGGAGCGGGGAAGGGGTAATAATAATACATTATTTTGATTTTTGTGCAGTAACCTGAATTACACTTATTTTGTTAGATTGATTACAAAAAAGTTATTTGGTGGTAAAATTGGCCCGTGAAGAAAACTCCCTCATTTCAACTCGAGCTTTTCTTCAGGGATTTTGCGCAGCTCCATTACAAAAAGGGAGAAACGATTTTAAGAGCCGAAGATACTCCAACCGGTGTTTATTTTCTCTCAAAAGGCTTCGTGCGGCTTTATGCAGTTTCCCAAAAAGGCGAAGAGTTAACTTTAATCATTTTCAAATCAGGTGATTTTTTCCCTGTAATGTGGGCGGTTAACAATGCCCGCACTAATTATTATTTAGAGACAATGACTAACGTTGATCTCTGGCGCGTGCCGCAAGATAAGTTTTTAGTTTTTATCAAGAGCAATCCGGAAGTTTTTTTTGAGCTTACCAGCAAAATTCTTGTTAGGTTTGGCGGTCTTTTAAAAAGGATGGAATATCTGGTTTTTGGCAATGCTTATGCCAAAGTTGCTTCAATTATTACCATTTGTGCCGAGCGATTTGGCCGCAGGGAAAAGGGCAAAGTTATTATTGAAGTACCGCTTACTCACAGCGATCTTGCTTCTATGGTTGGGGTAACGCGCGAAACCGCCAGTATTGAAATCAAAAAGATAGAGAAGAAAGGTCTAATTGGGCATCAGGGTAGATTGATCGTGGTTAAGAATCTTAAAGGACTTAGAAAAGAATCGCTTCTGGAATCTTAAATCAAGCTGCTGCTAAAAAGGTGACGGCCATTCCCAAATGAGAAGAAATTTTCTTTTTGATTCTAAACTTCGATTTTTTAATTAAGTCTTCGAGAATTTGGGCATTAAATTCATGAAGATGAGCATCTTTCCAGACCTTACCTTTAGTTTTTGTCCAAAAGTACCAGGCCGACCTGAAAAGTAGACTGCCGGAGTCCATCGAAATAATTGCTCTACCGTTTTTTTTCAAGACCCGCTGCATTTCTGAAAGTACCTTACCAGGATCAATTACGTGTTCTAAGGTTTCAGTACAAATTATCAAATCAAAAGACTTATTGCCAAAGGGTAATTTATGGGCATCTGCAACAACAAAAGTGATTTTAGGGTATTTTGAGCGGGCAAAAATAATTGCCTTATCATAGCTATCGAGGCCGGTAATGCGACTTTTAGGAAGAGCTTTGGCTATTTGGGCAGTTAAAACACCGCTTGAACAGCCTATATCTAATATTTTTTCGGCATCCTTGGGAAGAATTTTTAAAATTTGGGCAAGTTTAGTGCCATGCCAAATTTTTTGAAAAATGTTTTTTTTAATTCCTTCATCGTAATAATTAGCAGGCACTTGCGCCCAGATTCGTTTTAGTCTTTTTTCAGAAATTTTTTTTGGCGTCATAGGGATAGATAATTTAAATTAGATTCTAACAAAGTATTTTTGTCTGCTACAATAGGTCAAAAGTTTTTGATAATAAAAATAAGCAAAGCTTTTCTACGAATAATAATCAGGGTTTTATGGGAACAAAGCGGCGGAGTTTATAGAAAGTGTCGGGTTGATCAACCGCTGAATCTATTGTAAAAAACAGCAACCAAATACCCAAAAATCCAAGAAATGCAAGCTACAGCGATTAGAGCTCCCAAAAAATTGGCAAAGTTTAAATCGGGAACTTGTGAGGCTATCGGCGCCCCTAGAAACTGGCTGTTTAAAAGTAGTTTAAAAAAAGGAGGAGCAATAAGCTTTAATAGATATAAAAAAGCGTAAAAAACTACAGAGGCACAAGCTACTGCGTTGGCCAGAGGCAGTGGTTTAAGCATATCAACATTATACCAACTAGGCCGATTTACAAGTAGCCTCTTGACAGCTTGCCATCTGCTTTGTGAAGATTGGATTAGACCTCAATTTATTTGGTCTAAAGCCCTTTCAGTTAAGGTACTGGCTAGTATTTTTAAAGACCCCTAAGCGCTTGTGGGGTCTTTTTTTCTTTTTAAGGAGACAACCTACGGTTTTCTCCTTAATATTCCTCTTTCCCTTTAAGATGAATGGAATTTGTACTGAATGAATCAGATACAAATTCCAAAAATTATTATCCGAAAACTAGTTGCTTTTATGAAACCAAATCGGCTAAAATCACCTCTAACATGAGTAAGAGCCAAGTACTTCCACAGACTTTCAATAGCCCGACTTACGGTCCCTTAACTTGGCAAGAGGCAATCTTGAAGATGGTTTCATTTATAAGCACAGACCCAAAAGCCTCCTTTGAAATTATTATCGGAACCGATTCGGAAGCTGTGAATGGTACCGCGGATTTTGTTTCGGCATTAATTGTTCATAAAAAAGGAAGGGGTGGTGTTTATTTTTGGGGCAGGCAAAAAATTATTAATTTATATTCTATGAGACAGCGTATTTGGCAGGAGGCATTTATATCTTTGGCACTTGCTGAAAAACTTGTTGTAGAATTTGGCCAAATGGGACTTTTAGAAAAAAATCCAAGACTTGCTTTTAACGAATCAGAGGGAATTAACTTGGAAATTCATGTTGATATTGGTCCAAACGGTGAAACAAGGACGATGATTTCCGAAATTGTCGGTATGATTAGAGCAAACGGCTTTAAGGTAGCCACCAAACCCGCTTCCTGGGGCGCCTCAACGGTGGCCGACAGGCACGTTTAGTGTCTATCAAGACCCTGAGCACAATCGAAGGTTCGCCGATAGGCATGTGTAAGACCCTGAGTGAAATCGAAGGGTCGCAGATCGACATGTGTAGCCCTCATCGAGCTTGAGTCTTAGAGTCGAAGGGTATAAAATTCATTTTTGTCACTAAATTTTTTTAGAAACCGCAAAAACGCTGACTCCACAATAAGAGAGCTTATTTTCCGATGGCGGAAAAGCAAGAAAAAATTTGTGACGGGGAATATTGAGAAGTTTCAGAATGACGATCTTTTTTATTTGTATCAATTCGGACTAATTCATTCGTATTAATTCGCATCCAGCAAAACAAAAGCCCACGTCAAACGCGATGGGCTTCTGTTTAAAAATATTCAAATGTTAAGGTTTAACGTCGTTTCTTGGACCTTGACGTTTTTTTCTTAGCTTGTGCTTTTCTTTTAGGTTTTGGTTTGGTTTCGGATTTAGGTGTTTCTTCCTCGTCTTCCTCCTTCGTGTACCACCAGGCAGCTGCAATAACTAGGGCGACTACTACAAAAATGACGACTGCTGTATTTCTGTCAAATCCGGAAGCGGCAGCAGGTGAGGGGGTGGTAACTGGAGCGCTTTTAAAATTTACAGTTACCACTTGCGGTGGAATTTGCGAGGAGTGGTCATTGTTGACAAGCTCCGCACGCAGTGAATGGTCTCCTGCGGGAACATCGCTAAAAGTAAATTCGTCGCCTGTTACTTTAACTGCCGATTCTTTTGTTGAATTTTTATCATCCAGCCAGAGATGCACGTGGCCTTCCCCGAGAGCTGGTACCTTCTTAGTTTGGTAATCCACGATTTGGAAGTTTTCAACAGCCAGAAGGATTGGTACTTTATCTCCATATATAGTTTGAGCCTCGCCGGGTGTAACTATTTTTAGGGAGGGTGCATTCGTCTGCGCTAGCGCACCTGAGGCTGCGAAAAGAAAAATTCCGGCGGATGCTACCGGCAGCAGTTTTTTGCCAAAAGAGTTTGAAAGTTTTTCCATAGGTAATTGACAGGACTCATTCTATGACAAGGTAGCTAAATGGTGTCAATAGTGATTTATTTTTACCCGAATATGGTCAGTTTCGGGGTAAAATTTGTACACATGACGGGTTTTGTTGGGGTTTTTAAAAATTAAAAGTGCTTCGGGAAAAATTCGGGAGCTGTTATAATTTTTATAACTGTTATATTCGCAATGCTCATGTAAACTTGCGAATACATACTTAAGTGCACAATAGTGCACGCAAAGTTTATAATCTTTATAATTATTATATGAACGCAGTAGTCCGTAAAGTTATCATCATCGGTTCCGGTCCGGCCGGATTTACGGCAGCGCTTTATGCTGCACGGGCTAATTTAAAACCGCTTGTGTTTGCCGGTATTAAATGGGGCGGGCAGCTGATGCTGACCACCGATGTTGAAAATTATCCCGGTTTTGTCGAAGGCATTTTGGGACCAAAACTGATGGAGAATTTTCGGCATCAGGCAGAAAGGTTCGGAGCAGAAATTTTAGCTGAGGATGTGACTGCTGTTGATTTTAAGTCGAGGCCATTTAGTGTTTCAGCCGGGGCAAAAACATATAAAAGTCAGGCAGTAATTATCGCAACTGGTGCGGAAACTAACTGGCTTGGGCTTCCCAATGAGCAAAAACTTATCGGTCGCGGTGTTTCTTCGTGTGCGCCGTGCGATGCCTGGTTTTTCAAGGATAAAAAAGTGGTGGTTGTTGGCGGCGGGGATAGCGCCATGGAAGAAGCGCTAACTTTGACCAAGTTTGCTTCGGAGGTTTCGGTAATTCATAGAAGAGATGAATTTAGGGCGTCGAAAATCATGATTGATCGGGCCAAAAAGAACGGGAAGATCTCCTTCATATTAAATAGCGTGGTTGTTGACGTTTTGGGGAAGGATAAGGTTAGCGGGGTCAAAATCGAAAATGTTGGTGACAATAGCGAAAAAGAACTGGCAATTGACGGTATGTTTGTGGCAATAGGACATAGTCCATTAACTAAGATTTTTGAAGGAGAAATGGCGCTTGATAAGAAGGGGTATGTTGTTAAGAAGCCGCTTTTGGGGGAAGGTAGCGCCAGGTACAACATGATGACTTCGGTTGAAGGAGTTTTTGTGGCCGGAGATGTCCATGACTACCACTATCGCCAGGCAGTAACGGCTGCAGGTTTTGGTTGTATGGCAGCGATGGAAGCTGAGAAGTGGCTTGAAGCGCAAGAGTGATTGATCCTTCGATTACACTCAGGATCAACGATTACTAAAGTAACCGTTGACTTTTTAACTTCAATTTATTAAACTTCCACTAAAGTAGTCGTAGTTTGTAGCAGGTAGCAAGTAGTGGTTAGAAATTCTACGAACTATGAACTACGAACTCATAACTTATAGATGTTTCGTCTTTCCCAAAAAGCCGATTATGGCTTAATTTTGCTATCAAATCTTGCCAAATCAAAGTCGCTTACTTCAGTTTCTAAAATCGCCAACAAAAACCAAATCTCCCCCAAATTCCTCTCTCAAATCGCCCATGATCTTAAAGAAGCAGGCATTCTGACTTCCAAGGAAGGCGTATTAGGTGGATACACCTTGGCCAAATCCGCCCGCGATATTAAACTTTTGGATGTTTTGAAAATCCTCGAAGGTGAGCTTTTGGAAGGAAAGTGTTTTGAGGAAGGCCACCAGTGCACTTGCGGTGCCGGTGAAATGTGGCAGGAAATGAAGCGCCAAATGGAGGCAACCATGGGCGAAAAAACGGTGGCCGATCTCGTAGTCACAAGATAAAAAAATGGACTTTGGGCAAGAAGATTCCGCTTGGGAAAGAATAAACCAATTAATAGATGAGGGAAGTTGTTGGCAAGCAGCCAATGAAGTGGCCCAACTCATGCACGGCCCTGACGCAAAACCAACTATTGATGAGCAGTATATAGAGGGGATACTTCGTCTTGGTTTTGCCCTGACACCTACCGGGGAATTTGTTAGTGAGGTTGAGGCTTTTCTGAAGGAGAGGCGGTAGGCAGGATGAGCGGCGAAAGAATGGTCGGAGAGATTGCTTTTGATTCTGCATATCGCAATCTATATCTGGGGATTAGAGAAGAAGATGGCCATATGGGCACGATTATTGCTTTTGCTGATGATGCTGAATATGTGCACGCTGCGATAAGAGTTGACCAGAGGGCAAGGCCTGCCGGCACCAAATATTATCTTTTCAAGCCACAAGAGGAAAAGAGCCGAAGAGAATCTTGGGCGATTGGAGGAAATCAGGATGCTTGCAATTAGAGGCCTTAAAGTTTCTATAGAAGGCCCCGCCTCCACTAAAGTTACGGCTGGCAAGAAAGAAATCCTTAAAGGGATTGATCTTGAGGTAGGAAGTGGAGAAATCCATGTTTTGATGGGGCCCAATGGAAGCGGGAAGAGTACGCTGGCGCAGGTAATTGCGGGCGCTCCTCAGTTCAAAGTTCAAAGTTTAAAGTTCAAATTTGAGGGAAGAGATTTAATGAAACTCACGCCGGACAAAAGAGCGAGGCTTGGGATTTTTCTGGCATTCCAGCACCCTGTCGAGATTCCGGGAGTTTCTGTTTTTAATGTTCTAAGACGTGCAAAACAATCCAACGGCAAGTCTGCTATACCGTTATATAACAGTGTAGCAAGGAAGAAGAAAATCTATTCGCCGCTTGCAACTATTGATGTTGGTGGCGCACGCATTCTTCGGCAAGAATTAGTCGGTTATCTTAGAGATCTTAAGCTTTCGGAAGATTTTCTTTCCCGTTCTTTGAATGAAGGTTTTAGCGGAGGAGAAAAAAAGCGAAGTGAGATCTTGCAGATGATGGCACTTGCGCCCAAACTGGTGATTCTGGACGAAATTGATAGCGGCTTGGATGTGGATGGGTTGAAAACAGTGACATCCGCGATAAATCAGTTTACAACCAAAAATCCGCGGTCATCCATTTTGATAATTACGCACTACGCCCGGATACTGAGATATTTAAAGCCGGATTTTGTGCACATTATGATGGATGGGATAATTGTTAAATCAGGAAGTATGAAGTTGGCAAGGCAAATTGAAGAAAGGGGTTATGAGGTGCTTAACGACGAACGACTAAAGACCAACGCAAATGTCATTGCGAGCGAAGCCCGCTTCGCAAGCGAAGCGAGGCGAGCGAAGCAATCAAAAAGCATGTCATTCTCGCGAATGCGAGAATCAGATTCTGAATCAAGTTCAGAATGACGGGAGATACTACCCGATGAACGATAAACGATGAACGATTTACAAATTGCTGATTATAAATACGGTTTTAGCAAACCGGAAAACTACGTTTTCAAATCAAAACGTGGTCTTTCTCGGAACGTGGTGGAGCAAATTAGCGGGATGAAGAGTGAGCCGCAGTGGATGAGAGAGTTAAGGTTGAAGGCGCTGGAGATTTTCTTCTCCAAGAAGATGCCGACGTGGGGTGCAGATCTTTCAACAATTAATTTCGATAACATTTTTTACTACATAAAACCGACAACGGATCAGAAAAAGTCATGGGAAGATCTGCCCAAGGAGATCAAAGACACTTACGATGCCATTGGCATTCCCGAAGCCGAGCGTAAGTTTTTGGCCGGGGTGACGGCCCAGTACGAATCCGAAGCTGTTTATCATTCATTTCAAAAACAATGGGAGGACAAGGGTGTCATATTTACCGATATGGATACGGGGCTTAAAAAGTATCCCGATATAGTCAAGTCTTATTTCGGCAGATCTATTCCGCCGGCGGACAATAAATTCGCCAGTCTAAACTCTGCTGTCTGGTCCGGTGGATCTTTTATTTATGTTCCTCCGGGAGTTTCAGTCGATATTCCGCTGCAGGCGTATTTTAGGATCAACGCCGCCAATATGGGGCAGTTTGAAAGGACG
>MFBL01000001.1 GCA_001774945.1 Candidatus Curtissbacteria bacterium RIFCSPHIGHO2_12_FULL_41_17 | reverse complement strand
GTTGACAGTATGTGTCAATCGTTATACGCTTAATTTAATGCCCAAGTTAGTCCGTAGTTCGGAGTTAGTAGTTCGTAGAAAGAAATCTAACTACCACCTACTACCCACTACCCACTTCAAAGTGAAGCGGGGCTTCACTTTGATCGAGCTTCTTATCGTAATAACCATCATCGGTATTTTAGCCTCTTTAACTCTTGCTTCCTATGGCAACGCCCAGTCAAAAGGAAGAGACGGCGTTAGAAAAAGCGATTTGGCACAAATGAAAAGAGCCTTGGAACTAGCCAAGTCTGACTGTTCAGGTTCTGCTTGGTACCCATATTTTACCGACTATACGTCTCTGGCAACTTACTTAGCCGACCCGGACCTGAAGTATTTGTCTTCAGTGATTGAAGATCCCCAAAATAGTGATCCGCAAGTTTATAAATATGTAACCTCAGCTATCAGTACCAATCTCGTCTGCCCCAATGATGCTGGGTTACTCAATCCTCCAACAGAGGGAATCAATGGTGCCACCGACTATTCCCTTTGGGTTAAGCTCGAAAGACCACAAGATGCACAATCATTAGACTCCAGAAAAAAGTGTAAAAATAAACCCGGCCGGGATGGCCCCACTACCGATTGGGAATTAGCCGTTCATGCTGGTTACTTCGTAATCTGCAATAACTAATATGGTTCACTGTTCACAGTTAACTGTTAACAGTTTTAAAAAAACCGTGAACCGTAAACCGTTAACGCTCAACCACAAAGGCTTTACTCTAATAGAATTATTAGTCGTCATTACAATTCTTGGAGTATTAGCAGGTTTAACCCTTGCATCTTACGGCGGAACTCAGGAAAGAAGCCGTGATTCCAGAAGAAAAACTGATCTTGATGCAATTAAAAAAACACTTGAGCTGGCAAAACAAGATACTCCCGGAGCATATTATTATGCTGGTTGTAACGATTTCTGCGGTGTATCAACAGCAGTCGTCCCAATTACTGGTAACCCGACACTAAGCTCGGCTGGGTATATAAAACAAGTACCAAAAGACCCAAAGACAAACACAGATTACAGATATATTCCAAGAACTGCATCCAATGGTCTTTGTACAACGGCTTGTACAACTTATTCACTTGTCGCTTGTCTGGAAAATGCAAGGGATACCCAAAAAGATATCATCAGTAATACAAACGTTTGTCCTGCAGCTTCAAAAACTGTCAGCTATACGATAACCCCAAACTAGAAACTAGTTACTAGTGGCTAGTTGCTAGTGGCAACTGTTTGGTACAAAACAATCGCCAAACTGACCATCATCCTTCGATCAACTCAGGACTTCAGCTCTTCGAGCTTCAGCATTCTAAACCATTCGGTAGAGGACAATAGCTAGACTTACCATCACATTAAGTGACTTGTTGACTCCAAACATTGGTATCTCCACAATGTAGTCTGCCAATTTGAGAGCTCCTTTTGATACCCCTTCTGTTTCATTTCCGACAATAAAAGCTATCGGCAAACTGTAATCAACATTGCGAAAGTCAACACTCTTTTTGCTCTGCTCTATTGCTATTATTTTTAAGCGACCTTCTCGATTCCGCTTCTCTTCACTCGAAGAATATTTATTGTTCGACCTTGCTTGCACTGAGTCTGATCGAAGTGTGGAGAACTTCCCCTTTAAATCTGTAATTGCGTCAACCGCCGTTGAAGCATACTTCCACGACACCCATTTTTCTGTTCCCACTGCCGCTTTGGAAATCCTATGATATGGCGGAGTTTGCGTTTTACCGCAAAGATAAACTTTTTTGGCGGCCACCGCATCCGCCAGCCTAAAAATCGATCCTGTATTGTAAGTATCCAAAATATTGTCGCAAATTATATAAATTTCCCGGCGTTTTATCTTGGTAAGATCCTCGGGTGTTGGCTCGCTTACTCGCAGTTCTTTCGCCCCCAATTTCATTAGGAAAATTCTACCATTCTTTGCCATCCCCGATGAAAAATTTTATAATATGCCTCTCATGAGTGAGCGCCGAATTGCAGCTGACCAAAGAGAAATTGAAAGACCATTTTCAAAAGAATTTAGACTCCGAGGGTGTGGAGATCTTTTGGTGGTTGATGGTGTTTTGGGGATAATTAACCTTGTGAAAGGTCGCAAGGCAAGAATTGCCTTAATGCACCGGGAGCTACCTATAGCCTTGGAAAAATCGGATGGGAGACTGCTTATTATCCCTGGACAATCCCATAAAATTGGCTGGTTAACCTTTAGCCTTTCCCAAAATGCTCGAATCTTTTATTTTGGAGAAAACTGGGAGTATCGACTTGTCTACAATTCAAGAGTCGGCGACGCACTTGATTTGACACTAGAAACGACTCAACCAATTAATTATCAATATTTTAGGAGACCAGTCGATTTTTACCGGGTGATGGCCCATCAGTTGGCGCAAACCCATGCTGGCCCGAATGTTATTTGACCGTTACTGACTTTGCTAAGTTCCTGGGCTTTAGGCGCGCAACGAAGTGAGCACCGCAAACCCAGAAATCATTTTACTGTTACGGATTTTGCGAGATTTCTGGGTTTATCAGGATCTAGTCCCTTCTCAACTGCCAAATAATAAGCCAAAAGCTGAATAGGTACTACACTGGCAATAATCGATCCCTCTTCACAATCAGCAACCGGCAAGTAGAAATCGAAAGCCTCATTAGGCTTTGGCGAAACTCCGATGATATAGCCACCCCGTGATTTAACCTCAATGGCATTAGAAATTATTGCCTCATAAGTCTCATCAAGTGGCGCAAAAGCAATTGCAGCAGTACCCTTTTCAATTAGGGCAATCACCCCATGCTTCAACTCTCCCCCGGCAAATCCTTCAGAGTGAATATAGCAAACTTCTTTAAGCTTTAGAGTTGCCTCCAGTGCTGTTGCGTAAGAAAGACCGCGACCAATTATATAAACATCCCGGGAATTTTTAAGTTTCATCACCAGTTTTTTGATTTTGTTAAGATATTGATCAGTCAGAATTTCCTCCACTGCCTTGGCGGCTTTTTCTATGATTTTCTGACCGTCCTTAACGCGACCAGCGAGTGCGTAGGTCAAATAAATTAGATTGGCGACCATTGCTGTCCAGCTTTTGGTCGCACAAACAGCTTTTTCCACGCCGGCTCCCAAAATTAAATTATAGTCTGCAGTACGATACAAGGTTGAACCCACAACATTTACGATCGCAAAAATCTTAGCTCCCCTTTTTTTTGCCCGAACTACTGGTTCAACAACATCTACCGATTCGCCGCTTTGAGAAATCGGGATAACTAAAGATCCACTATGTATATAATCCTCAAGATAGTTAAATTCGCTGCCGATTGAAAAATTGACGTGTTTTTTGGCAATCTTTGCAAAAAGATAAGTACCCGAAAGTGCTGCATATGAAGCAGAACCGCATGCGACAAAAAAAGTCCCGTGCGCATCCTCAACAATCTTTGCAAGCTTTTCTATCTGTTGACCATTTGCAGCGATTTTTGCCAAAACTTGCGGCTGTTCATAAATCTCTTTAAGCATATAATGCGCAAATTTTCCAGGCTTTGTTTCCTCTACCTTCCAATCTAAATTGCTGATTTTCGGTTTAATCCTCTTTTCACTTACCGTATCAATAAGATTGACTCGATTATTTGTTAACTGGATAATTTCATTGTCTTTTAAAAATACTGCTCTTTTGGTATGCGCAAGCAGTGCGCTGGGGTCACTGGAGATAAAATTCTCGCCCTTACCCAAGCCAATAACCAAAGGCGTACCGCTTTTTACTGCAACCATTTGTCCACCTATAGAGAGAAAGATAAATGCATTGAGACCCGAAACGTCAAGAAAAGCAGATCGAACCGCCTCGGCAAAAGGCTTGTTTTTTGCATACTCCTCAACTAAATGAACTACTGTTTCCGTATCTGTTTCAGATTTAAATCGATGACCGGCACCAATTAATGTTTTTTTGAGCTCCTGATAATTCTCGACAATACCATTGTGAACAAGAGCAATCTTGCCACTGCAATCCAGATGAGGATGGGCGTTTTCAACAGTTACTCCTCCATGAGTTGCCCAACGCGTGTGACCTAAAGCTAGTGATGAGTGATGAGTGATGAGTGATGAGTCAAGCTTTGAGTTTCCGATCTTACCGACATGTTTCTCTACTATTAACTTTGACTTTCCACTTTGACTTCTGACTACTATTCCCCACGAATCATAGCCCCGATATTCAAGGCTCTTTAAACCCTCAAAAACAATCTTTGCAGCTGATTTACCCCTCGAAGACTTTAGCGAAGGATGGCCAACATAACCAAATATTCCGCACACTTCTTTCTCCTTCCGTCATTGCGAGTGGCCAACAGCCACGTGGCAATCTTATAATTTGTTTATGATCAAAACGTATTATATCTACATTATGAGTAATTTTAAAAGGAACGCTTTATATGCTGGTGTTACTAACAATTTAAAAAGAAGGGTTTGGGAGCATAAACAGAATTTAGTCAAAGGCTTCACACAAAAATACCAAATCCATGATTTAATTTACTATGAAATATTTTCGAATCCAATATCGGCAATTGAAAGAGAAAAACAAATTAAAAGCTGGTCAAGAAAAAGAAAAGACGAATTGATTAAAACTATGAATCCTGATCTCAAAGATCTCTACGGAGAAATAATTTAGATTGCCACGGACTCTTCGAGTCCTCGCAATGACAAGAAAAAAACACTATTTCCCAAAGTTCGGATCGAGGCGTTTCTTAAATTCTTCAACCATATCGACAGGAGTCGGGTCTATCTTATTTTTATATGCTAAATAATAAGCAGTAAAGTCGGCCGTATAAATAGAATTAAACATTTTTGCGCAACAACTACTGCCAACAAGGTCCAAAATTTCAGATTCCAAACTATTCTCCCTTAAAATGTCGGCAGTGATCCCATATCTCCTCTGGTTCTCGATATCGTCATACGGGTCTTTAAGCATAATTGCGAAATATCTGTCTCCAAGATTGTTAAACCCAACCATCAAATTATGGTTAAGTTCCGGAAAAAAATTCCAAAATGCCGGGTTTTTAGCATGCTCGTTGAATTTTATCGTCCAAACCCGAGCCAGTTCTTTAAATTTCTGCGAAGACCAGACAAGTGGTGTCTTTCCGTCAATTTTTTCGGCTAGCTCTTGCCCTTTTACCTCGTAATCATCCATAGATCTCTCAAAAGCGCCCGCTTCCGCCAGCACTTCGGCTTTCATATCTTCAGCAAGTCCATGATTGGCAAGGACTTGGAGCATTGCCCCAACAAAATAACCTGTTCCCATTCTTGGCTGGAAATCGGAAGTCGGCATCGGTAGTTTTACATGGGACAAACCCTTGTCTTTTGCAATTTCTTCAAGTTTGCCCCCGCTTGAAACAACAACCGAAGGCAAACCGGCCTCTATTGCTTTATTTAAAGTCGTAATAGTTTCTTCCGTATTCCCAGAGTATGAACAAAAAATATTAAGAGCATCCTTTGAAGCTTCAGGTTTTAGGGAATACGTGTGATTCTGACAGATTCTAGGCGCATCAACCCCCGCCTTATCAGCAGCATCCTTAACCAAAGTATTTACTAAAGAAGCCGGGAATGCAGACCCCCCTTCTCCATAGAAAATTGCCCGGTCGAAATCTCCATCTATACGGATCTCTTTTGCCAAATTAAAACCTTCAGCAAATTGCTTTGGTGCTCCTAGGATTATTTGTCTTAAGTTGGATTTGTCGAATTCGTGAGGAGTTTGTGGCATTGAAGTTTATGAACCGTAACGCCTTCGTCTTGAAGAGTAATCACTAATTGCTCTTTTGAGTTCTTCTTTTGAAAAGTCCGGAAAATACAGTTTTGAAAAGTAGTATTCTGTGTATGCTGTTTGCCAGGGCATCATACCGCTTGTTCTCTTTTCACCGGACGTTCTGATTAAAAGATCCGGCTCGGGCAGGCCTGCTGTATCAAGGTTTTTGCTAATTAAATCCTCATCGATTTGTGAGGACTTAACACCGCGCCTGACAATTTTCCTAAATGCCCTGACCAATTCATCCCTGCCGCCGTAATCTAGGCAAATATTAAGGATATAGTTTTTGTTTTTAGCGGTTTGTTTTTCGATTGCCAGAAGCAGCTTTTTGAGGCTCTGCGGAACGCGGTCTCGCCTCCCTAACCACTTAAATCTGACTCCTTCTTTTATTAATTCTTTAACATGCTTCTTGAAAAATATCCTGTAAATATGCATCAAATATTTAACTTCTTGTGAGGGTCGCTTCCAGTTTTCTGTTGAAAAACTCCATAGAGTTAAAACTTTAACCCCAATATTTTTTGAGGCCTTAACAATATTAAAGGCCACCTCTAGCCCCTTCTTGTGACCTTCAATTGGTTCAAGGCCGTGTTTTTGCGCCCAACGCCTGTTTCCGTCAGGGATAATAACAACATGCTGTGGGACAACCTTCTTATGCGCTTCAGTCATTAGAATCTAAAGGTAAGGATATCAAAATTGAATACCCCTTTCAACTTATCACCTTTCTCTTGATACAACATAATCTGCTACCTGACTCAGTATTTGCTGCAATTTTCTGTCTCTTGTTAACTTGCCAATTTCCTTCTTCGCAACCACCATGAGCCTTTTGTTCTCGTCCTCACACCACGTTAATGCCCCGCATTTTCTAACAATGTCTCTAATTTTTTTAAGTTCCCTGCCTCCCGATTTAGGATTCCCCCATATCTTGTTTATTTCAGCTAAGCCTTTTGGGGTTGCTAGCTGCCTTGCCTTATGAATAATAAGCGTGTTTTTACCTTCGCACATATCCGAAAGAATCGATTTCCCCATAGTTCTTTCATCGCCAAAGATACCTAACAAGTCATCAAACAACTGATAACCTATACCAACAGCTTTCCCGTAAGATTCAATTGTAGCTACCTTGCTTTTAGCGAATTTTGTCACATTGAGCCCCATTAACATTGGCCCAATAACACTATATTTGGCAGATTTTAGGTAAGTAAACTGCATTATCCGGTCAAAATCGAAATTCTTATATTCGTTTTCAATATCCAATGCTTGACCATATGCAGTTTCTAAAAGAATGTCTGCAAAAAGCTTTTGGGCACTCACTTTGTACTCGTTATTAAATGAAGATCTGGCAATAATTTCGAATGCACTGATACATGCAATGTCACCTAAAAGAATCCCAATGCTTTCACCATAATGTTTACCAAATCTCTTTTCATAGATTCTGTGAATCGTCGGCTTACCTCTCCTGAGGTCAGAACGATCCATAATATCGTCGTGAATTAAAACAAAATCTTGTGCAACTTCGAAGGCCAGTGCGATGGGCAATATTTTGGAGACATCTTTTCCTCCCCCCATCTGGTAACCTAACCAAACTAAATATGCCCTTAAGCGCTTCCCACCTTTGGAAAAATTCGTAAGTTTTTCGTATAAATCAACAGTTTCCTGGGAATATTTGGATACGGATTGTGTTTTTTTTCTAAAATACTCTGATTCGTAAAATTCGTATTTAGACAAAAATCTTGCCAGGTCACTTTGGTACAAATTTGGATTTTTTCGGGTCTCTTGGGGCATTTTATTTTTGCGAAGCCGCCCTGTGTTTTTCTACCCAATCTATTCCTCTATCCGACTCTTTTGCCAAACCTACCAAATCATCCGGTAGTGGAAACTTAATTTCTTCCTCTAAAACGTCTAAAGCTTCGATTGATGCTTTCTTGTTTTTGCTTTTTATAAAATTAACAACTCTACTAACTAAGTATTCAGGTGCCGATGCTCCGGAAGTAATCCCCAATACGCCAACTCCATTAAGCCATCTATTATCAATCATTGATTCGTCATCCACCAAATATGCTTTTGTACCCTCTTCTTTGGCAACCTCAACTAATCTTTGAGAATTTGAACTTGTTTTAGAACCTATTACCAAAACAAGGTCTACTTTTTTAGCTAATGCTCTCGCTGCAGCTTGCCGATTTGTCGTTGCGTAACAAATATCAGATGAAGGTGGTGCGATAATATTGGGAAATTTTGATTTTAATTTATCTACTGTCTGTTTAGTATCCGTTAGCGAAAGTGTTGTTTGGGTTAAGTAAACAAGTTTGTCGTGCGGAACTTTCAAAGCTTCAACTTCATCTGCACCCTCTATGAGAACGGCCGTACCTTTAGGAACTTCCCCAAAGACCCCTGCAGGTTCCGGGTGATCTCTGTGTCCTACATAAATTACAAAATATCCTTCACGGACATACCTTTGTGCTTCTAAATGAACTTTTGTAACTAGGGGACAAGTGGCATCAATCACCTTGTGTCCTCGCCTTTTGGCCTCCTCTTTAACTGCCGGGTCGGTCCCGTGAGCGCTAAAGACTAAAACTGATTTTGCTTGCCCCGCCGCAGGCGGAGGTACTTCGTCTAAATCCTCAACAAAAATCGCGCCTTTAATTTTCAAATTCTCTACAACATGAATATTGTGCACAATGGCGTGTTTGACATAGACAGGCGGACCAAAGATCTCCAGTGCCGTTTCAACAACATCAATCGCCCGATCAACCCCTGCACAAAACCCCCGAGGCCGAGCTAAAATTATTTTCTTAAGCATTTTTAAGTTTCTTAACTTCTCCTCCATATCCTTTTTCAATTAAAACCTGTTTAATTTCTTCAATAAAAACCGGCAGTAATTCTTCTTCTTTTAGTGTCTTAATAAGTTTTCCCTTCTTAAAGATTGCTCCCTGGTTCTTTCCTCCACAAACCCCAATGTCCGCAAAACTAGCCTCCCCGGGACCATTAACAACACAACCCATAACTGCTACTTTAATTGGCGCATCCACTTTGGAAACAATTTCCTCGACCTTCTTTGCAAGACCAATAAGATTAATTTCCGTACGGCCACAAGTAGGGCAAGCAATAATTTCCACTCCCTTTTGACGGAGACCTAAAGATTTTAGAATTTCCCAGCCTACTTTCACCTGCTCCTTGGGGTCATCCGCTATGGAAACCCTAATCGTATCCCCAATGCCACTAGACAAGATAGAGCCAATACCAACGGCGCTTTTTATACTGCCGGCCCAGAGCGTTCCCGCTTCGGTAATACCAACGTGTAAAGGATAATTAAAACGCTTAGCAAAAAGCATATAAGCTTCGCGGGCAATCATACTGTTGTCACCCTTTAGTGAAACCACAATGTTGTAAAATTTAAGGCTCTCTAAAATCTGCACGTGACGCGTTGCCGACTCCATCATCACCCTAGGCACTCCGTACTTACCGTACTTTGCGTATAGGTCTTTTTCCAAAGATCCCATATTGACGCCAATTCTGATTGGAATATTTTTTTGGCGACAGGCTTTGACTACCTCTTTTACTCGGTCAATTCCACCGATATTACCGGGATTAATCCTCACCTTATCGACTCCTTGTTTTGCGGCCTCAATAGCAAGTAAGTACTGAAAATGAATATCGGCAACCAAAGGAATCTTGATCTGTTTTTTGATGGCTTTGATTGCCTTTGCAGATTCCATATCCGGAACCGTAACTCTGACGATCTCACAATCAACCTTCTCGAGCTCATGAATTTGCTTAACTGTCGCCGCGACATCATGTGTTCGAGTCTGCGTCATAGACTGAACTCGCACCAAATTACCATTACCTATAGTCAGCTTGCCTATTTTTACCGGTCTGGTCTGCTCTCTTTTGTACATATTGTTCGAGCATAGTCGAGAACTTACCTTAATTTTGTGCCAAACTTCTCGATTTCGCTTCACTCCTCTCGAAGAATAACTAGTTTTTTATTTTAGTCACAAGAACTTTTTTTAAACCCTGCATATTTTTTAACTTATTTTTAGCCGCTTGGACATTCTTCAAAGAATCAAAAAAGCCGACTACAGAAAGCCCCGATCCGGCCATAATAGTCGCCTGCGCCCCTACTCTGGCTAAATCAGTCTTGATAGTACCAATTATTGGGAAGTTAAAAGACATAAAGTCTTCAAAATCATTAGTAAGATTTTTCAAGATACCTATTTTATCACTTTTCAAAATAGCCGTTTTAAGTTTCTCTAATTTGTCAAAATTATGGCCAATATCCTTGGTTTTCAAGTGCTCATAAACCCAAGCAGTCGAGGGCTTCTGTTCGCTTGGCACAACAATCAAAAGCCAAAGACGCGGTAAACGAGAAGAAAGGACAGTCACCTTATAGTTCTTACCATCGCCTATAACCTCGCTTAATCCTCCGTACAGACTGTAATAAAAATCCTTACCCAATGACCTTGCGATGCGCTTTTTTTGACTTTCATCCAACTTAACTTTCCATAGATTTAATAATCCTAAAATCGTTGCCGCCGCGTCACTGCTGCCTCCACCAAAACCTGCTTTTATCGGAATATTCTTCTCAAGGGTAATTTTTGCTCCGAGGCTTTTTCTGCCGATTGTTTTTTTGACTAACTGGGCGGCTCTATTAACAAAGTTATCTTTGCCGACGGGGACATCGGGATCACTGCAGTGCACCTCTATTTTCTTTGCCTGATTCTCAAAACCGAGTCTGTCGCAAAGATCGATCTGACAATCAATATAATGGACTGGAAAATATCCGTCAGCCTTTTTCTTGGGGTCTATGTGAATTGCCAAGTCCAGCTTGGCATAGGCTTTCCGGCGGATCATTTTGAAAGCAACACCATACTAATTGCCTGCATTCCCAAACCTCGGCCAAATGATGTTAAGCCTTCACCGGATGTGAATGTAATTCCAACCTGTGTACTTTCAACTTGCAAAAGACTGGCAATATTTTTTTTAATTCTCTGGACAGTGACCAGTTTTATATAAGGTTTTTTGGCTTCAAGGGCGATTGACACATTCTCTACTTTGTATTTTTCTCTCTTTACCTTTTTGAATATATATAAAACGTACATTTGGCTGTCCTTTATTCCCCGCCTGCACATTTCATCAGACCAGGTAGATAAAGAATCACCGCCAATTGCCGATGAAAGAGCATTGCACAGACTATGCAGAATTACATCAGTGTCAGAATTACCCCTTAAACCTCCTTTATCTGATACCTTGACTCCGCCTAAAATCAATGGTTTTCTCAATTTCGCAAATCTATGTGAATCTTGACCGATACCAACTCTAAACATATAATTCCATCACTTTTAACTTTGCACTTTGATGCTTCGACTTTGCTCAGCATCAACCCTGAGCTTGTCGAATGGGTTGAATTTTGAACTCAAAATATATCTTGCCATCGCTAAATCTTGGGTGAAAGTAA